>DASWHW010000173.1:0-8193 GCA_036397975.1 Bacteroidota bacterium | reverse complement strand
TGCGACCATCGCCGGCAAGTATGAAGAACACGTAGGAAAGCTACAGGAAAAATACGGCATTGCGAAAGAGGAAGCGAGAAGTCAGGTCGATGAATTCAAGAGGACGATCGAGCAACTTAAGAAATCAAATAACAAGTTGGTGCAGTTGCAGAAGTCATTGCACAAGAAAGAAACGTTGACTGGAAAAACCGTCAGCGACAGATTTGCAACGAAAATGCGCAAGCGATCGAAATCATGGAGCAAACGAATCAGGCATTAAGTTTGACTCCGGGATTCTCTTCGTGACGAATTCCTCTGAGCTTCAACCTGCGACAAGGGCCAAAAAGGCCAGGGTGTTGCCGGCTCGAGAATTTCCACTGTAGGACTCGGCGAGTTGCATCCAGTCGCCTCGAACGAGACGGCGGCAGGCCGCCAGCAGAACAGACGTGTTGAAATTGCCATTTTTGCGAACGAGAAGATGAAGGATGCAGCTGAAAATGGAGAACTGAACTAACAAAGGTCAATGAAAAGAGCAATCGAAAATAAAGAATCGTCAAAAAAAAGAAGGATTATCAAATGAAACATTCGTGTTATGCAATTATCACCCTGTGCTTGCTTTTCGCCGCTCAGGGGTCTCTTGCCCAAGGAAGTGGCTTTGGCCTTGGCTTAATCATCGGTGAGCCTACAGGAATCAGTGCGAAATACTGGACATCATCAGTGAATGCGTTCGATTTTGGCCTCGGCTGGTCGATCGGTGGGGACCGTATTGGGAAATATAAGGGATTTTACGATGGTGGAAGCCGCATCCATTTTCATATGGACTATCTTTGGCACTCGTTCAATGCTATTCATTCGTCCGAACGGTTTCCATTGTACTATGGCTTTGGTGGACGTATGAACAGTGGTGCCGGTTATGACGCCTCGCTGGCAGTTCGCGGTGTGTTCGGTATTGCCTGGCTTCCTCATAATACGCCGATCGACGTATTTCTTGAGCTTGTTCCGTCGCTGCAGCTAACATCATCAACAGGATTTGGCATTGATGCAGGCATCGGGGCACGTTATTTCTTCTGATGCTGACAATCGGACCTCTACGCTTTAGTGTTACTCCCCAAGAGTTCTCTAGAGCGGAGATCCCAATTCACACATGGAGGTTGAAATGCCATTAATTCAATTAGTCATGATTCTGATTGTCGTGGGAATTCTGCTGTGGCTCGTCAATAGTTTTATCCCAATGCAAGCCACAATAAAGAAAATCGTGAATGCTGTTGTGGTTATTGCGCTGGTGTTATGGTTGCTGAACATTTTTGGATTGTTTGATTCGCTGTCCAACATTCATATTGGTACATGATCTTTGCGTTTTGATCAGGGGGACTGTGGAAAACGTAGGTGAAAATCTCTCCACAAACAAAAATCACATTTGACAAAAACATCTTATGGAGAACAGTATGAGCAAGGGCCAGGACAGTAAAAGGGACACTAAGAAGAAACCGTTGAAGACCAAGAAGGAAAAAAGGGCCGCTAAACGAGACAAGAAGAATGAAAAGAATAAATCTGGATCGCTTGTGCTGTGAGTCGTTCTCAAAATCCTCACTGAGCTCCTCTCCCTGCTGTTAATTTGCAGAGTTGTTATTTCTTCATGCCTACGGAGACGGGAGTGATCCTGAATACTCGTTACGCATTGTCCGCCTTCACTATGATGTTCGTAGCGGCCTGGGGGATGTTGTCGGATTCTAATGAAGAAGAATCGGTCTAATGCCCGACACCCTTTTTAGCGCATGTTTCTCTCCCTCAAAAAGGATTAACTACTCTTTCATCCCTTTAGGCGATTTCTTTTGGCAATTTATCTCCTGACTTTAAACGCACGAGAAACCTCGACAATTTGCTTGGTCAACTGTACCAAGTGCACTGCAGTTTAATAGTCTAAAAATAACATTGGAGGTTATATGAACATGAAGCCTTTGGCAGACCGGGTCATAATTAAGCCGTCACCTAGTGAAGAGAAAACAAAGGGAGGGATCATCGTCCCCGATACGGCGAAGGAGAAGCCTGTTGTCGGAGAGGTGGTAGCTGTAGGCCCGGGTAAAATCACCGATGACGGTAACAAAATTGTCCCTGAAGTAAAAGTCGGTGACAAGGTTCTGTACGGAAAATACTCAGGAACTGAAGTAACGATTGACGGCAGCGAATATCTTATTATGCGTGAGGCAGACGTTTTCGCAATCGTTTAGTTGTACCGACCAATCCATTTGAATTATCAAAATCTGAAGGAAAGTAAGATATCATGACAAAGAAAATGATTCATTATAACAGTGAGGCAAGGTCCGCCTTGAAAAGGGGCGTTGATCAGCTTGCGAATGCGGTAAAAGTAACGCTCGGACCCAAGGGGCGGAATGTCGTCATCGACAAGAAATTCGGAGCCCCCACAGTGACAAAGGATGGTGTCACTGTTGCAAAGGAAATCGAACTCGAAAACCCAATCGAAAACATGGGTGCACAGATGGTTCGTGAAGTAGCGTCTAAAACCTCGGACATTGCAGGCGACGGTACAACAACCGCGACTGTTCTCGCCCAGGCAATTGTTCGCGAAGGCATGAAGAATGTCGCGGCGGGCGCCAATCCGATGGACCTGAAGCGCGGAGTCGATCTTGCGGTTACCCGTGTTATCGAAGGGTTGAAAGAAATCAGCAAACCGGTGGATAAGACCAGCAAGAAGGAGATCGCCCAGGTCGGGGCAATCTCCGCCAACAATGATAAGATCGTCGGCGACATGATTGCCGACGCGATGATGAAGGTCGGGACAGACGGCGTGATTACGGTGGAAGAGGCGAAGGGTACCGAAACAACCATCGAGGTTGTTGAAGGCATGCAGTTCGATCGCGGCTACCTCTCACCATATTTTGTTACCGATGCAGAGACAATGGAGGTCGTCCTTGAAAACCCCGTGATCCTCATTCACGATAAGAAGATCGCGTCGATGAAAGACCTGCTCCCGATTCTGGAGAAGGTGGCCCAAACCAGCAGCCCGATTCTCGTTATTGCCGAAGATCTCGAAGGTGAAGCGCTGGCAACCCTGGTGGTGAACAAACTCCGCGGCACGCTGCGCGTTTGTGCAGTAAAAGCCCCCGGCTTTGGTGATCGTCGCAAGGCAATGCTTGAGGATATCGCTACTCTCACTGCAGGTACCGTAATCTCCGAGGAGCAGGGGTACAAACTCGAAAACGCTGTAATCACGTATCTTGGCAAAGCGAAGAAGGTCACAATCGATAAAGACAACACGACAATCGTTGAAGGCGCCGGAAAGAAAGAAGAGATCAAAAAGCGCATCAACGAGATCAAAGCCCAGATCGAGAAGACAACTTCGGACTATGACAAGGAGAAGTTGCAGGAGCGTCTTGCAAAACTTTCTGGCGGCGTTGCAGTGTTGAAGATTGGTGCTGCGACCGAAATTGAGATGAAGGAGAAAAAAGCGCGAGTGGAAGATGCGCTTCATGCAACTCGTGCCGCAGTCGAAGAAGGTATTGTTCCCGGCGGTGGTGTTGCCTACCTTCGAGCGATGACAAAGCTTGATGGTCTCAAGGCGCTGAACGAGGATCAGGAAACCGGTATCGACATCATACGGCGTGCACTCGAAGAACCGATTCGTCAGATTGTGGCAAACACAGGCGTCGAGCCCTCAGTTGTTGTCAACAAGGTAAAGGAAGGCAAAGACGACTTCGGCTTTAATGCACTCACTGAGACGTATGAGAACTTGATCAAGGCCGGCGTTATCGATCCAACAAAGGTTGTGCGAACAGCTTTGGAAAATGCGTCGTCGGTGGCAGGGCTGTTGCTCACTACTGAAGCAACAATCGTCGAGATGCCGGAAGAGAAAAATCAAATGCCGTCAATGCCGTCCGGCGGAGGTGGAATGGAAGGCATGTACTGACCCACACAGCGATTCGTCTCAAGCGAAGCCCTCGACTATTCAGCCGGGGGTTTCGTGTTTTGTTTTTCTGGCCACGTTGAGTTAAGCTCCGTCCGCTGTGACAAACCTTTTGCATCACCGTACAAATGTATTCTCCCCCGGGCCGATTTTTATCGAAATAATCCCAAACAAAAAACCCTGCCTTGTGGGCAGGGTTTTTTGTTACAGCTTTTTGTTGTTTTTACTTCACAACAGAGACGTTTAAGGCCTGAAGTCCTTTGGGGCCCTTCTCGACGTCGAACTCAACGGTATCACCATCGTTCAAGCTCTTGTATCCGCTTGCCGAAATCGCATTGAAGTGGACGAAAACATCTTCGCCGCCTGTGCGTGAAATGAAACCAAAACCTTTTGTTGCGTTGAACCACTTGACTGTTCCTTTTTCCATGGAACACGTCCTTTCTTATTTGTAATAACCCGACTCAACCGTCAGGCAAGGTGTACGCCGAATATCTACTTAGCTTCTTCTGTATGATGGCGTTGCGACCTTGGAAGGACTCGTACGGTTCATCTGCAGGCATCTAAAAGCGGTGTACTGTTACTTGGTGTAAGAAGATAGTCAACCTCTTGATCAATTCCTAATCCCCCTCCTTCAAAGAGCCTCATGGGAGAACCACGTTTGTTAGCAAAAGGGACGAACGTGATCAATTGGCGAGTCAACTGCCCAATCCGTTAGGTGGATGTTTTCGTGATCTGATCTTCCCCCTCCTTACACGGTTCGAAAGAACATTGCGGACAAGGGTCTTCCATCTTGGCGTGTTTGATCTGGGAGATAGAGGTCTTTTGTCTTCCTTGTCCAGCTTGCCATGCAATTCCACAATAGCGTAGATGTCATCTGATGACACCCATTGTTTTCTTGGGACATGTCCCTGAATAATGCCCCATACCTGACGTGCAGCTATCATTGAATCTCCTTTCTGTATCCGCTACGATTTAGAACCAAATACACTGTGGGGAAACAACTCACTCGAACTACTTACTTTGATAAGTTATGCTTATTCTCCGCAAATGGCAATTATGCTGCGCTTTCGAATCAGAAAGTATGTAAGAGGAATAAACGAAAAATCGGGCTACTTCCTTTCTGTTAAGGTGCCATTCGAGCCAAAGCCCTGAATGCAATTCTAATCCAGTCACCATTTGAAAACGTCACGAGAATTCTTATCTTGTTTTTGAAATCCGTGGCCGACTTTTGGGTGTGTATAGTCTGTTCCGTCTTCCCCGCATTCCTGTTGAATGAAAAAAATTCAAATCCTGCTTATTGAAGACAATCGGCTCCTGCGTGAGGGGCTTTCTGTCATGCTCAAAGAGCAGCCTGATTTCAAGGTTGTTGCTTCACACGGTAACAATGATGCTCTCTTGCGCGCAAAAAAAACAAAGCCCAACGTGATTCTCCTTGACCTCGGCTTACGCAGTCAGAATAGTCTTCAACTGTTGGGACTGCTCAAGAAGAGTGCTCCGGATGCAAGAGTAATTGGAATGGATCTTGTTCCGGTGCAGGAAGAACTCGTTCAGTACGTGCAAGCGGGCGTCTCCGGGTTTGTCCTGAAGGATGCGACATTCAACGATTTCCTAAAAACGATTCGTTCCGTGGCGAAGGGTGCGAATGTGTTGCCTCCTCTCCTCACCGACTCGCTCTTCTCTCAAATTGTTCATTACGCAACGCACAAGAAAAAGGGGAATCCGTTTGCCTCAGTAAAGATGACCAGCAGGGAACGAGAGGTAGTTGCCTTAATAGCGGAGGGGCTGAGTAACAAGGAGATTGCTAACCGACTTCACCTTGCCACAGACACTGTCAAGAGCCACGTTCACAACATCCTCGAAAAACTCGCGCTTCACACGCGTCTGGAAATTGCCAGATTCGCACACACCAACCACCCTTACTAAAAAGTAAATCCCTGTCATTCCAAGGGACTAGCCCGTCTTTCAACCATTTGAGCTATTCACCTCGGCGGTAATTGTCCCTACCTTATTTCAATCAATTGGAGGTACTGTTTGTCCTCGAAGAGGAAGGTGCGTCAACTTCGGACGCCACAGCTATCAAAGACCGGCCGAAAACGTGCGGCCACCGGCAGGCTCCGTTCCGCCAAAGCGGACAAAGAGATATTGGCCCTCGTCCGCACTGGCGTGGAGAGCTTCATACTCAAGAATGCCACCGTTGCAGACTTCTACAAGACCATCAAAGCTGTAGGAGAAAAAGAGAAGTTGTATGCACACTCGCTGACAAAATCAGTTTTTTCAAGAATTGTTAAAGAAGCAATACGAAAGCGGAATCACGGTCATCGAAGTAAGTCTTAAAGAAACATTCCTTGGAGCGCACTATGCGAAAGCTACGAATCGGGATCATCGATCTCGTCAGCAAAGGTCCAACGCGGGCATTATGGGCGCGGGTCATGAACGCCAACCTTGCGAGCATCATGCCTCAGGCCGTGGCCATGTGGTGCAAGGAGGAGGGCCATGATGTTACGTTTCTCTGCTACACCGGCTTTGAGAATCTGGCGGACGAATTGCCCGAGAACGTTGATCTTGTTTTCATTGGGGCATTCACGGAAGCTGCCCAGGTCGCCTATGCTCTCAGTAACCAATTCCAATCGCGAGGTGCCATTACGGTACTCGGTGGACCTCATGCACGATGCTATCCTCAAGATGCTCAGAAGTACTTCGATTATGTTGTAGGTCTCACTGACAGAACCGTTATCAGGGACATCTTGCAAGACTGCTCGAAGCACAGACCCCTTGGTGTTCGGCTCGCAGCGGATAAGCAGCCCCATGACATTCCCGGGGTTCGTGAACGATGGGGATGTATCGAGTCTACTCTCAGGAAAGCACCGTTTATCAAAATGGTTCCAATGTTAGGCAGCACAGGGTGTCCATACACGTGCAGCTTTTGTATTGACTCAACAGTGCCATACCAGCCGCTTGATTTCGAAGTCATGAAAGATGACCTCAGATTTCTCCAGACGAAGTTCAAAAGACCATTGGTGGGGTGGCACGATCCAAACTTCGGGGTTCGTTTTGATGATTTCATGGGGGTGATTGAAGAGTCGGTCCGTCCGGGCAGTGTTGACTTCGCAGCCGAAAGCAGTCTTTCACTTCTCTCGGAAGCGCATGTGAAGAGGTTGAAACATAATGGGTTCAAGGCTCTCTTGCCCGGTGTCGAGTCATGGTACGATCTCGGCGGCAAGTCGAGCACTGGTTCGAAACAAGGTATGGAGAAGGTACGACGGGTGTCTGACCACGTCAACATGATTCTCCGATACATCCCATACATCCAAACCAATTTTGTTCTGGGGCTGGATTCGGACAGCGGGTCCGAACCATTCGAGCTCACGAAGCGGTTCGTGGATTTGACCCCGGGTGCGTTTCCCGGTTATTCGCTTCTCTCTTCCTTTGGGGAGGCAGCACCGCTCAATCTCGAGTACCAGAGGGAAAACCGCGTTATCGGATTTCCATTCCACTTTTTGAACAACAACCTTGCGATGAATCTGAAGCCAACCAATTATTCGTGGCCTTCGTTTTATGAACACGTTATTGATTTGACCAGGTATACATTTTCTCCCCGAGCTATTTTGCGCAGGATTGCGGCAACAAATGCTTTCATTCCACGTTGGTTGAACGTTGTCCGGGCGGTGTCATCGGAGGGTTATGGTAGGATCAACCATTACTCAGATGTCCGCAAGCGACTTGAGGAGGACCAACAGTTCCGGAGCTACTTCGAACAGGGGACGACAACTCTTCCCAGGTTTTATGTCGACCAGGTGCAGAAGGACCTCGGACCAATGTGGAAGTGGCTTCCGCAGGGTTCGCTTCATCATGATCCCAATGCATACTTGAAGTCGGAAATCGAAGCAACAGAGGAAAAGCAGGAAATTCGTTTGGTTGTATGATCTCAAGAGACGTCGAAGAAAAAGGAATACACATGATTAAAGTAACGACGACGAAGGCGACTCATCGCGGAGTCGAAATCAAGGTGATGTCAGAAAATACCGGAAACGGGACCACGTATTCGTGCTCCAACAATACTGGCAAGCCAAAAACGACAGTGAAGTGGTTTGCTACACAGGGTGAAGCCATAGCCAACGAGCGGCATGAAATTGATGCAGCCTTGCCGATAGGGTAACGGCAACGGCGAAAGAGTCATAGTGTTTGAAGGATGGGGGTGGGATTGAGGTGCTACTGTGAAGCGCCATTGACCATCGGCGAACCAGGTTGAAACAAATGAAGGCTCTGCGATCTGCAGAGCCTTCATGCTTTTG
>DASWHW010000172.1:0-4298 GCA_036397975.1 Bacteroidota bacterium | reverse complement strand
TCAACCCCCAAGACCGGGTACCACCTCAGCCCAAGAGAAACGGAGATCCTTGGCCTCATGGTCGAGGGTCTTACGCAAAAGCAGATCGCCGATCGGCTCTTTATCTCGCAACACACTGTCCTCACCCATATCAAACATATTTATGAAAAGCTTCATGTCCACACATGCACCGAGGCGGTCGCAAAGGCAGTTATTGAACATCTGACTGCACGTACGCAAATTACTCCACACTAACACATCCTCCCAAAATACCAAGTTCCAGCGATACCGCTCACCCTTTCTTGTAGGTATCTTCTCACCGGGAAGCAACACAAACAATCACTCAGTATGAGGCACATGATGCGTTGGATTTACCAACTCAAGAATTTCTCCTCTGTTGAAAGGGAATTCTGGGAAACGGTCTTGCGCGAAGCGATTGAGATGCAATCGTGGAGCACCTTGCGATGTGTCGGAGGTATGGGCGAACTGATTCTGTTCGTCCAGTAGCAGAAGATTTACAGAATGTCATCGTGAACGATTCCATTGCACTGCTCTTCGAAAAAATACCTACATCAAGGGATAGCGTCCAACTGTTACGCTTCCACCAACGCCCTCTGATTCACCTCCCGTTATTCCGTCCCCTTCCAACGAGTTCCCTCGATAACAAGTATCTCTCGCTGAACATCCACAAGCGCGTCCACACCGGGTGCTTCCGAAAATCCCAAGATCAAGCGATACCGCAGGGGTGATTGCTCCGGTATCTTCTTGCGGACAAACAACACTCTCGGGAGGCCGCAATGAAGAAATTGACCAAAGTTGTTCAGAGCAATAGAAACACGCCAAGAAAAGTAAGTTGGCAACCACGTTGCATATACTGCAGAAGAATCTGGTCTCGCTGCATGGCGATCATCTTGGTTCTTGTTTGTCATTCCTCCGCAGGGTATGGACAATGGGTGCAGACATCAGGCCCGACAGGCGGAGTTGTTCGAGCGCTCGCATCGGATGGGAGGATCGTTTACGCAGGTACTTCCTACGGCGTGTATGCTTCTTCGGATAATGGCATGCAATGGCGCGCGCTGAATACTGACATGACCGATCAAACAGTTCAGAGTCTTGCAACAGTCGGCAGCAGTATTCTTGTGGCGACCCAACGGGGTGGTGTGTGTCGCTCCACAGACCGAGGCAACTCTTGGCGAAGCGCAAATTCTGGTATTTCCGCATCGAACGTTTACGCTCTCGCAATAGACGCAGGATGCGTCATTGCCGCGACATTCACTTCCGGTGTGTTTGTCTCGACGGATAGTGGAGGAACTTGGGCCCAAAGAAACAGCGGCCTCACGAACGCAGTTGTTTTTTCGCTTGCGATCGGCAAAGATTTTTGGTTTGCGGGAACCTACGGCTCAGGCGTTTTTCGTTCCTCCAATCGGGGGTTGAGTTGGTCCGCAGTCAATACCGGGCTAACGACCGCCGATGTGCTGGCTTTGGCCAGTATTGATGGATGCCTTTTTGCAGGGACACTTGGTGGTGGCGTTTTCAGGTCGTCGGATAATGGCGGATCATGGATTCCTGTGAACAACGGTCTGGGATGTTCCTTCGTGTCATCATTCGCATGGGACGGCGACCGTATCTCTGTCGGAACGACTGACTACGGGGTTGCCGTGTCAACTGATGGCGGCTTCAATTGGAATTCAATGAATATCGGTATTGGGAACCTCAACGTTCAATCCCTCATGATCAACGAAGGTGTTCTGTTTGCAGGTACGTGGGGAGGCGGAGTATTCCGGATGACGGAACAAGGCGGGAGATGGGATAACGCCAATAGTGGTCTGATGAATATCGACGTCACTTCAATCACCCATTCCGGAGACGATCTTTACGTTGCAAGCTTCGGGCGTGTGAGTTGTTCACACGACGCAGGAAAAGCCTGGTCTTCCTCGAACGGAAGCCTGCCAATGTTCCATGTTTCATCGCTTCTTTCAGATGGAGAGCGCGTCTGCGCCGGGACGTACGGAGGAGTCTACAGTTCGAGCGATGCCGGTGTTAACTGGAAACAGAAAAATATCGGGCTTGCTGATCTCCATGTCACTGCCATTGCAGAAATGGCGTCATCCGGCGAAGCAGTAAATTCTTCAGTGGTTGTTGCGACATTGTTCGGTGGAGTGTACCGTTCTACGAACTACGGTGATAGTTGGGTCCCTGTGGGCAGTGGATTCCCGCGGGTCTGGACCTTTGCGCTCGCTGCAACGAGAGGGACATTGTTTGTGGGAACCGACAACGGTGTGTTCCGACTCCAGAACGGCAACTCCGTCTGGTTGCCGACGAACAACGGCTTGCCTTTAGGTTCCGTCAAAGTTCTCCTCGCCGCTGGAAGAAGTTTTTATGCGGGCATTGAAGGAAAGGGTGTGTTTCGCTCAATCGACGGTGTGGACAGTTGGCGGTCGCTGAATGACGGGCTGACCAATTTGAATGTGACTTCACTTGTTACGCACAGCTCGACGTTGTATGCAGGAACCTTTGGCGGAGGAGTCTTTCGCATGGACGGCGGTGGGACGAGTTGGTCTCCGATGAACGACGGCCTCATGAATACGCGGGTCTCTACTATGGAAGTTCATCAAAGCGTCCTTTCGCTCGGCACCTATGGCAGCGGCTTTTGGCAGCGACAATTGCCAAATCCTCTGGCTGGGGTAAACAATCAGACCGCACCCGATGGATTTACACTTTCACAGAACTATCCCAACCCGTTTAATCCGGAAACAACCATTCGCTTCTCAATTCCTGTAGGGACGTATGGCCATATGTCCCTGCGAGTGTACAATCTCGTTGGCCAAGAAGTCGCAACGTTGGTGAATGAGGAGATGAAGCTGGGCAGCTACGAGGTAACGTGGGATGCGAGCGGGATGGCCCGCCAGACTGAAGGCGGGCTGGCAAGCGGGGTGTACCTCTACCGGCTGCAGGCGGGGGGGTTTTCTCAAACCCGGAAGCTCGTCCTGCTCCGCTGATGCAGTTGCGAGACTGGATCACCCTTCGACTTCGCTCACAAAGAAACGTTCGCTGCGCTCAGGGTGACGGTGAACCTGCAATGCGCACACCAAACCTGCGCTTCGCTCACAAAGAAACGTTCGCTGCGCTCAGGGTGACGGTGAACCTGCAATGCGCACACCAAACCTGCGCTTCGCTCACAAAGCAAAGTTCGCTGCGCTCAGGGTGACAGTGAACCTGCAATGCGCACACCAAACCTGCGCCGGGCAGTGGTGAGGTGACCCTTGCGGATTTCCTTTAGTCGAAACAAAACTTCTCGCTCGACTTCATCGTTTCTTTTCTCCTACTGAACGACTCTGACCCCACAACTCTTGGATGACGTGTTGAATGAACTCGTCATCTCTTCCGCATCTCCGTCTAAGATAAGCTCCCGGATTTCACTTACGGCCTTTCAGAAAATACCAACATCTGGCGATACCGCCGCCCCCTTCGTTGATGTATCTTGCACTTGCAGTCAACATCAATTCACAATCAAAGGAGAATAGTCATGAAAGAAACGATGGTTTTTGCCGCTCTGGTTGTAGCCGCGGTCTGTATCCTCGGCTGTGATCAAGTAACGGCGCCTACACAGGAGAAAGGGACAACCGGAAGCCTTTCCCCTCTTCAGAAGAAAGCACCTGACGAGGGCGTCATAACGTTCCGCCGGTTTCTTCGAGAGCCGCTTGGCTTTGGCGGCTACGTCGAAGCTTACGGGCAACTCAAGTACACGATCTCGACGATGAATTTTAGAGACAGGACTTCCGTTGAGATCGACCTTGCGATCGACGCGACCTTCATTCCTTATGGGGCGGACCACGCAAGAAAGTGGTACGTATCCGATGCATCCAAGGCAATTGTTAAAGTGGGGCTCGATAAGGTTGCCACTATACAGAAAATCTATCGGATCATCGGGCGGGATGACGGCGTCCTGTTTGCGGTTACTTACCTCACCGACGGAAGTGGGGTAAAACTGGCGAGCATGCGACTTGTTTCAAAGGTGCGTGAAATGCCGGATAGTGGGCTTTAGTCAAAGTTGAACTCACAATAATCAAAGGAGTTGTGTCATGAAAAGTATTCTTGTTGTTGCAGCAATAACTGTATCCTTCCTATGTGGATGCAGCGACGAAGTATCCAACAATCCGGTGGCATCACCACAGTCTTTTCTCAAATCCCCTGATGGTGGTAATGTCATTCTGATAAACTCAGATGTGAAGGACCCTGCGGGATTCGGCAACGCGATCCATGTGGAAGGAAGCGTGTCCTACAAGGTCAGAGACTACATTGAAGATCTGGCCAAGAAA
>DASWHW010000171.1:0-30419 GCA_036397975.1 Bacteroidota bacterium | reverse complement strand
TTGGCGGATGCAGCGACAGAAGGCATCATTATCCACGATGGGCACCGAGTTCTTGATGCAAATGATGCTGCCGTTCGTCTCATTGGTTACTCACGGGAAGAAATCATCGAATCAAATCTCCTCAGGTTTGCGGCACCAGAATCACATCCAGCAATCGTCCACCACATCAAAACACAATCAACAAACCCATATCAAGCAATCGGCTTGAAGAAGGACGGATGCCGTTTTCCCGTCGAGGTTGTTGCCCGGACAGTGAAGCATCAGGGTCAGACAGTAAGAGTTGTGGTGCTGCGTGATCAGACTGAGCGCAGGTCGGCCGAGCAGGCTCTGCGCAGCAGTGAAGAGAGATTCCTCAAGGCTTTTCGGTCGAGCCCTGACTCGATCACCATTTCTACGCTAGAGGATGGGAAGTTTCTTGATGTAAATGACGGGTTCACGAAAATCTCGGGGTATACACGGGAGGAGGCAGTAGGAAAAACATCAGAGGCCTTAGGGATTTGGACGAATCAAGAGGATCGGGCTAAGATGGTCGAACTATTGAAACGGAACGGGAGGGTAATCAATCTTGAAACCACAATCCGCATCAAGTCGGGCACAATCATTTACTGTCTGATTTCGGCTGAGATCATTGAGGTCGAGGGTGAGCAATGTCTCGTCGGTGTCACACGGGATATAACGAGTGAACGTGAAGCAGTGATTGCTCTTGAAGAATCAAGAGCGATGCTCTCTGTAGTCCTCGATACGATCCCCATACGGGTTTTCTGGAAAGATTGCGAGAGCAGATACCTGGGCTGCAATCTACTGTTCGCCGAAGATGCAGGGTTGACCTCTCCCCAGGATATTGTTGGCACCACAGACCATGAATTGGTCTGGAAAGAACATGCGGAGACCTACCAAAAGGCTGATCGCGAAGTGCTGGAGAGTATACGAGCGAAAATGAATTTTGAAGAAGAAATGCGGATCAATACGAAAAGGGAGTTGCGATGGGTTCGAACGAGCAAGGTTCCACTGCTTGATCCACAAGGCGCGCTTATCGGGGTAATGGGATGTTACGAGGACATCACCGAAGAGCGAAAAGCCGATGAAGCGCTTCGGAAGAGCGAGGATGCACTGCGGGAAAGTGAAACGAGGTTCCGCGCCCTCGCTGAATCAACTTCCGCTATAATCATGATCTTCCGAGGAGAATCGATGCTGTACGTCAATCCTGCAGGGCAGCAGATGATAGGATACTCACTTGAACAAATCGAATCTATGAAATTCTGGGAGATTATCCATCCTGAATTTCGAGAGCTGGTAAGAGAACGGGGACTTGCCCGACAAAAAGGAGAGAAGGTTCCCGATCGGTATGAAGTGAAGGTTATCACCGGAAATGGTGAGAGCAAATGGGTTGATTTTAGCGGTCGCACAATTGACTTCGAGGGAGTCCCTGCTGTAATCGGGACTGCAGTGGACATCACAGAACGGAAGGAGGCGGAAGAAAAGATCGGTCGGTTGAACGAAGAGCTTGAACGCCGGGTGAAGGCACGCACGAGCGCTCTTGAAGCCTCCAACCGCGAGCTTGAGTCGTTCAGTTACTCGGTGTCCCACGATTTGCGCAGCCCCCTTCGGGCAATTCAGGGATTTGCGGGGATTCTCCTTGAAGACCACGCCGTGCAGCTTAATGATGAGGCCAAACGGGTGCTGAGTGTTATTCAGGCCAACACGACAAAAATGGGAAACCTGATCGACGATCTTCTTGCCTTCTCCCGCCTCGGCCGATCGCACATGGCCAAAGAACGCATTCACATGCACACGCTTGTTCGCGAGGTCATCGATGAGCTATCCGTAGGGTCAAAGACATTGCCGAAGATCCAGGTTCATGACTTGGCGGACATCGATGGGGATCGATCGATGATCAAACAAGCGCTGTTCAACCTAATTACAAATTCGATAAAGTTTAGTTCGAAGAATGTTGCCCCGATTATCGATATCACGTCAGAGTTGACGAACGACGAAATCATCTTTTCAGTGAAAGACAATGGTGTCGGGTTCGATATGGAGTTTGCGCGAAAAATCTTTGGAGTGTTCCAACGTCTTCATCGAGAGGACGAATTTCCGGGAACAGGTGTTGGTCTCGCACTTGTGCAACGCATCGTTGAGCGACACGGAGGCAGGGTGTGGGCGAAGGGAGCTGTCGATGAGGGAGCAACATTCTTTTTCGCTTTCCCCATCAGGCCAATAATTGACACGTAGAATCTTGTTTTGAAAAACCACTCTTTTTTTTAAGTTGCAAGGTAGGAACAGTATGCTGCCACTGATGAAACATCTTGTCCAGTTCGTTCTTCTCTCCACTGTAGCGTTAAGCGTGAGCTCGTCTCAATCCCCAATGCCGGGAGCTGGACATGAAGATGATCGTGAAATCGGAATCCATCAATATTTTTCTGAAATCTACAAACACTACGAGGCGGAGCACCCGGCTGTTCGCATAGGGACAGCCTACGAAATTCGATCGCGTTTTTCACGTCAGGTGCCGCTGAAGAAGGAAGTCTTCGGATACTTCCCTTATTGGTTTACGAGCAGGTGGAATCTCGTTGACTATTCCCTGTTGAGCACTATTGCTTACTTCAGCGCAGAAGTGGGAGGCAATGGCTTGATCACGAACGTACACGGATGGCCCAGGTATCCGGGTGATCCTGATGCAAGCGCGAACGTGATCAATATGATCAATGCTGCACATCAAGAAGGAGTGCGAGTTGTTTTGTGTGTTACGAATTTTGACGGGAACGAGATTCACACACTTGTATCCTCTCCGTCGTCACGCAATCTTCTTATCCAGAATGCACTTGGCCTTGTCCAGGCGGCATCCGCGGATGGGGTGAATATCAACTTCGAGGGGGTTCAAAACGCAAGTAAGCCGTACGTGACTCTCTTCATGCAGGCGCTTGCAGATTCCTTTCATACGAGAATTCCAGGATCGCATGTATCCTGTGCTCCAACGGATTTTGACATTCGGTACAACGGTGGAGATTGGGACCTGGCCGCGATTGAACCATACGTAGACATGTTTTTCTTCCAGGGTTATAACTACTATTACAGCGGCAGTTCGGTGACCGGACCAGTCGGGCTGCTGCCGAATACTTCGTTCTGGGGAAGTCTGAATATCACCTCACTCATCGACAATGTCGTTCTTGCGCGCATCGATACAACCAAGGCTCTTCTTGGTGTTCCGCACTACGGCCTTCGGTGGCTTGCAGTGTCGGGAAGTGCCAAAGCAGCAACACAGGGATCGGGGAGTGCATTCTATTACCCTGATGCGCTGGTGACCACCGCGCAATATGGTCGCCAGTGGGATGTGGTGGGGCAAAATCCATGGTACCGATATCAAGTGGGGAGTCAATGGTATCAAGGGTGGTATGACGACCCTGAGAGCATGGGGTATAAATATGCATTCGTATTCAACCGACATCTGCAGGGAATCGGCATGTGGGCATTGGGCCAGGATAATGGTAACCATGATATCTGGGATGTCCTCGCAAGCTATTTTGTTGACTCCACGGCGACGAGGGTTCTCATATCGTCTGATTCTCCCGGGAGGTTTTTATTGCAGCAGAACTTTCCGAATCCCTTCAACCCGTTTACCAAAATAAAATTCACCCTTTCTGGACGAGACATGACGACTCTTTCGGTGTTCGATGTGTTGGGGAGGGAAGTTGCCGTATTGTTGCATGAAGTTCTGGAAGGAGGAGAATACTCGGCGAGTTTCTCCGCCGTCGATATTCCCAGTGGTGTGTATTTCTACCGGCTTAGCTCTGGAACAAACATTTCTGCTCGCAAGATGATCCTGATGCGTTGAGAGTTGAGACATTGCAGGTCTCTCAGACAAGTGGTACTTTATGATGATAACACCAGTCTCAATCACTCATTTCCAACGAGATGTATCCAATCAGGCCAAACCCTTTCCTTTCATTATTTCTTTTCTTGATAGCCTCTTCGACCACACTCGCACAGCAAAATTGGGAGCGTGTACCTAGTCCGACGAACCGTTTTCTGCGACATGTAGTATTTGTTGACAGCCTCTGGGGATGGGCGTGCGGGGATTCCGGCGCTATTATCCATACAACGGACGGCGGTCTTAACTGGACGGTGCAGAATTCAGGTGTGTTGTCCGATATTGTGAATATCTTTTTCCTCACGCGTACACGAGGTTGGGCACTTATGTGGAGAGTTGGCGTTCCTCCTTTCGGGACAGACATACTTGAAACCCTCGACGGTGGGTCAACATGGGCTTTGAGAGCCTATCCTGAAGAAAACGTATTTCTCAATGCGATTTACTTTACGGATTCTCTAAAAGGCTGGATCGGGGGATATAGCCGACCTGTGGGCGAAACAAGCAATGGCGGCGAGTCATGGACTCCGAGCAATATCAATGGACCTTGCGGTGCCTTCCCGCCTTTCCAATTTCTCTTCCACGATCCCGATTATGGTTTTGCAAATGGAGGGCACATTGATATCTCCGGTGTTATTTGGCGCACGACGAATAGGGGCAGAGATTGGGAAGCGCAATGCGTGAGCCCGGAGCCGATTCAAAAACTCTTCATGTTCGATTCTCTGAACATTGTCGGTGTTGGGGGTGATTATGAACAGGGGAGCAGCATTATCCGCACTTCTGATGGGGGAGGTTCCTGGGAGTACACGTTTCTAGAGATCTTTGGTGTGGCGGGGTCGGTTTCGTTTCGCAGCTTTGCGGAAGGATGGGCCACCATGGGGTTTGAACGGAAGTGGTTAATGACGCTTGATTCAGGGCGGACATGGCAGCAACTGACTACTACGGACACGACCGCTGTTCATGATGTCGTGTTTACAAGCGCAGGTCATGGAATTGCTGTCGGCTATGAGGGCGTAATTCTGAAGTATGATCCGAAGCCGGTGAGTGTCGAAACGAGAAGGACAAGGGAGAGACCGACCTCAACAACATTGTTCCAGAACTATCCAAATCCATTCAATCCGGAAACAGTTATTCGCTATGGCCTCGAAGAACAATCCGAGGTCCGTTTGTCGATCTATGACGTACAAGGCAGATTGATACGAGAGCTCATAAATCAAGAACAGGTGGCCGGGTTATATGAAACCCGTGTAAGTCTTCCGGAATTGTCCACGGGAGTGTATTATTATCGGATACGGGTTCGGCCCAGCAACCAACTCTCCGCTTCCTTTGTAGGGACGAAACAGATGCTTCTCATCAAGTAACAAGAGGTCATGGCATGCCAACCCATATCGTATCTCCATCCATCATTAAAGCCGCTGGAAACAAGCCGAAGATCATCGAGGAGTTTGTGGGACGTGTGAATTCTTCGACGGACCCCGTGAGTATTGCTCGCATGCGTAGTCCGGAGGGGTGGGTTGAGCCTGCGCAAAAACCTGAATTTGATGAGTACACCGTTGTTCTCAAGGGACTGCTCAAGGTAGCGACAAAGACTGAAACCTTTGACGTTCCGGAAGGTCAAGCCATCATTACCTCACGTGGCGAATGGGTGCAATACAGCACACCAAAACCGGGCGGCGCAGAATACATCGCCGTTTGCTTACCCGCTTTCGCACCCTCACTTGTAAACCGCGAAGAGGAGAAGTAGGAGGCTAGCGGGGAGAGAACTCATAGATTCTGTCGTCAACGAGAATTTCATTCACCGCTGTCATTCCGGAAACAACCCTGCCAATTATTGTGTAGCGACCATCGAGATGTGGTTGGGGGGATTGTGTGATGAAGAACTGCGATCCCTCCGTGTCCTTGCCTGCGCTTGCGATTCCAATCGTACCGGTTCCGTAAGTGTAATCGGAAAACTCCGATCGGAAAGTGAATCCCGGTCCGCCCCAACCATCACCCTGTGGATCACCCCCTTGAATAACAAAGGTCGGCACGACCCGATGGAATTTTAGGCCGCGATAAAATCCTCTCTGCGTCGACAATTTCAGGATTCCCATGACAGTAAAGGGAGCGGCATTTTTGTAGAGAATGACGTTAATGTTGCCCTTCGCGGTTTCGATCTTCGCTGGAATGGAATCGGGGAGTGAGCGCAGATATTTGAAATCGAAGTCAGTGAACAAAGGTTGAGTCCAAGCAGGAACAGAACTCGCCCAGCTTTGTCCGGTAATCTTCTCCAAAGCGGTTGTCGCGGCAACGATTACTGAACGATCCGGTTGTGATAATTGTGCGCGGAGGATGTTCATTGCGCGTGTGTCATTGATTTTCCCCAAAGTGCTGATAATCTCCTGCATCGCTTCAATGTCATCGGGTATGCGCATGGAACTTAGAGTGCGTATCAATGGCACGACGGATGAAGAACGGCGAAAGAGGGAGTCCCCCAAAAGTGATGCCGCGGTTGTCACGACAGCAAGATCCCGCTCCTCCAAAGCCGCGAGCGCTGCCGAGTATGTCTTCTCCACTGTTTCCGGGTTTCGTGATATCACGCTCAATCGAGAGAGCCCGTCGAGAGCCGCACGATACAGGCGATATTGCGGAGGAGAACAGTAGGAAAGCAAACTGTCTAAAACCAAAGGTGAGCCGGTCTCTCCCCATGCCTCAAGAATTGCAGCCTGCAACAAGGGTTGAGGATATGCCGACGAGGGAAGATGTGCTAGAGCCGCCTGACCTTCGAGTTTGGCAAGCGAAAAGGCAGAGGCAGCCTGGAGGTGCCAGTCGAACTCAAGGTCCTTATTCTTCGCCATTGCCTCAAGCCAGTCGAATGTTTCTCGCAAGGCTGGCTCATCCACATCGCGAGATAATCCGGTACTGGCAAACGATTCAATAGCAGTCAATCGGACATACATGTTTCCATCCGACATTGCTCGTCTGAACGCCGTTTGGTACCATGGTTTTCCTCGAAGATCAAAAGTGCTCAGTGCTTTCAAGGCGTTGACGCGTACACGCCAATCTCCATCAAACGATGCCATCTTCTCCAGGGGTTCGAGGGATCGCGCCGGATCTTGAACTTTTCCGAGAAGCGTGGCAAGGTTTAACCGCACGAGTGGATCATCGTGAGTGTAGTGGAGAGCAATATTGTCGAGATCCTGCTCGATGAGCAGCGATCGTCCAGTTCGTTGGAGCGCGTACATTACCTCCCACGTTGTCTGTTCCCGAGGATGCGTGAATCGAAGGAGGTAACGAACAGCATCATCGGAGGAGATACCTCGAATCGCAAACCGCGCAATACTCATCGTCAGAGCATGATGATACTCGGGCGGAAAGAAGTTTCCGATTCGGGTCATCAGATCATTGAGCCCGGTGATCGAGCCGAACTTTCCCAGTTCTTCAATCAGGCGAGCAGCTGCTTTGGTCCGGGGAATACGAACGGTGAGAAGCTCCTGTTCGAGGTCTTTCCTTCCCTGTTCACTTAAAGAGATAGCCGTTTGACCAATGGCAAAGGCAGCATTGTGCTGCACCAGATCGCTTTCATCTTCTAAGTTGGTAATGAGTTGACTGAGGGTGGCGGTGTCTTGCAGACTTGCACAAGCGAATGTTGCCTGAATGCGGATGACTGGGTCTGAGTCTGAAAGAAACCGCTTCAGCTTACTGTCGAAGATTGTGCGAGTATCCTGAATTCGGAGTATGTCTTCAATCTTTTCCCGGCGAATTCTTTCTATGTCGATTTCTTGGGCCACGAGGGGAACGCCTGTGTGAAGCAAGAGGAGCATGCAGAGTGTGACCAGATGTTTCTGTGGTAGAAGGTTCATGCTATCTCCTTATTCATTCAGTGCTTCCGTGAATACCTAACGATAACTATTTCAGATGACGCTGCCAATAGAAGAATGCCGGGACACCAAGGAACATGATGCCGAATCCGATTAGAGAATCAAACGGTGCTTCCACAATGGTGTTTACCACCAGCGCAATCGAGAATCCAACGAAGACCATCGTAGTATACGGGTATCCCCATGTCCTGTATTTGGGGCGAGAGTTGATGCTCTTCTTTCGCAACACTATAACGGCGACGCCGGACATTGCATAGAAAATCCATGATACAAACACCACGTAGGTAATCAGTTGATCGTATGTTCCTGAAAGCACGAGCAGGGATGCCCAAATTCCCTGTGCAATGAGGGATGGAATCGGAGTTTGATATTTCGGATGAATGTATGAAAGAGGGTGAAAGAACAATCCTTCGCGCGCCATCACCTGATAAATCCTTGCCCCAGTAAGGATGATTCCGTTGTTGGCGCCGAATGTTGAAACGACGACCGCTAGCGTCACGAACGTTCCTCCAAGTGCCCCGAGCGAAGATTCAGCAGCGTCTGCGGCGACGAAAGGCGATTGGGCGATGGCATTCATAGGAAGAACACGTTGAATTGCGATAGTGAGAAGGACATAGATTCCCATCACTAGTGCGGTTGACATGATGAGTGAAAGGGGAATATTGCGATGAGGTTGTTGTACTTCTCCTGCAACGTAAGTGATCTCAATCCAGCCGTCATAAGCCCATAAGGCCGCAATCAAGGCAAGGCCAAAAGGACCCACTTTATGGATAAGACCAATGGGAGAAATTGGAATTCCATCTGCGCCACTCGGTGCCGCAACGAAGCAGATCGCGACTAAGCCAAGGAGAGCCCCGATTTTCAGAAACGTAAATCCATTTTGAATTTGCGCACCGAGTTTCACCCCGAGACAATTCATTCCGGTGAGAAAGACGATCGAGAGGATTGCAACGAACTTTATCTCTGCAGCGCTCATTGGGAGGAGGTATGCCAGATATGTTGCGAACCCGACCGCGATTGCAGAAATCGAGGCTGAGATAATAACTCCGAACCCAGCCCATCCGTACAGGAACCCCCAAAGCGGTCCGTAAGCCTCTTTGAGATAAACATACTGACCACCGGACCTGGGCAACAGCGAACCCAACTCTGCGACAGACACCGCCCCAAACAAGCTCACGATGCCGCCAATCACCCAGACCCAGATCGCAAGCAATTCAGACTGAACATACAATGCAATAGTTGCTGGGACGAGGAATACTCCTGAACCGATCATCGTTCCCACGTTGATCATTGTTGCATCAAGAAGGTTCAATCTCCGCGGAATCTCGTCGCCAGACCCGGTTGTCTGAGTGGATGGTACGCCTGATGCGAATTCAGGCACGAGTGTGAGTGTCTGAGTTTTGTTTTATCCCGTTTGCAAATGCACGTTTGAGCATTTTCTGAAAATGGTAAACCGCCACCTCCATCTCCGGGGAAAAACGGCCAGTATCATAGGCTTCGGAAGCAAGTCCTCGCTGAACATGTTCACAAATCTGTATATCCTCCTGTTGCACTTTGTCGCTGTAAGAGACATCATTTGCAATCCGCTGTCGGGCAGGTGGGGAGGATATGTCCTCAAAGTAGTAGTCGAATATCACCTTGCAGGTGCAGCGCGACGTTGGAAGAACGACATTGACCTGCAATCGCCCCGGAAGGATATTGAGCATGAGATTCGGGAAGAGGTGAAAATAGAATGCTGTGCCACCTTTAGTGCTATAGAGATTCTTCTCCGAGGTTAGTGGACTTGTCTGGAGAGATGAGTGTTCAAAAGTCTCTGTGCGATACTGCTGCACAACCAGAAGATCGCAGAGTTCAGGATGAACATACGGGAGATGGTATCCTTCCAAATAGTTGTCAACATAGACCTTCCAATTGCATCCGACCTCGTAGACCACGCGCTGGGAAAACTTCAATGAATCAAAATGCTGTTCGCCAAGACGGCTGGAGACTTCATTGAAGAATGAATCAAGGGTCTCAGTAGGCGTCTCTAACGAAACAAAAACGAGATTGTTCCACTGGGCATGTTGAACAGGGACAAGCCCAAAGTCTTTTGCATCAAACAGATCCGTCCTCTGAAACCGCGGTGTCCCGCGGAGGAGTCCGTCAAGTGTGTATGTCCAGCCATGATACTTGCACTGCAACATCGAGGAGCAACCGTTCTGCAATGCAAGTGGACCCGCCCGATGGCGGCAGACATTGTAAAAAGCACGCAGGTTGTCTTCTTGATTGCGTACAACGATAATCGGATTGTTTCCTGCGGTGCCGATTACGTGATCACCGGGATGGCACAGTTGTGAAGCATGCCCAATGTAATGCCACGTTCGGCGAAACAAAAATTCCTCCTCGAAATCATGAATCTCCTGTTTGGTGTACCAGGAAGAAGGAATAGTCTCCGACTCCTCAATGGGAACAATATGAAGATCCTTGGGGCTTAAATGAATCATTTTCTTGAACGCGTTTGGAGAACGTCGTAGACATTAGAGGAATCGGGATTTGTCTTGCCGCCTCCGTGCCATTCGCCCGGATGAGCTTCGACAGATCGGAATTCTCCTAGTCCGGCGCCACCATGATCATCTTGTGCGCCAACCAAAACTGTGAACTGCCATTTGCTGGAGGGATTCCCGACAAGAGCGAGAGGAAGAGCAAACGACACAGTTCGAGTTTGCAAATCGCCGATTGGATCCGTCGCATCCTCTTCCGAGGGAATGTACTCAGCGAGGGTTTCACCAGCCTTGTCTTCCACTCGAATCCCTCCTCCTACAAGGATCAGTTTTTCATACGCATGGGTGCTTGAGAGGGTGAAATGCGAATTCGCAGGGACGTTCGTAGTTCCGGAACTAACGACTGCGTCAGTGTCGATAGCAATGGCAGCATACGTCAATTGAAATCCATACTCAGGATGCCACCCCGGGTTGACCAACTCACGAAATCGAAGAGTGAAGTAGAAATTGCTCTGGTCATATCGAACCACAAACTCCTCGATGTCGAGTATACCTTGTTTGAATTGGGGGTTACTTGGATAAACATAAGCACCCGTCCCCTTATCGTCCCGCAGAGGGTCCTTCTGCAATACTAACAGGGTTGCGTCTGCATTATGCTTGCGCATTTCACCGTGGGAAATGAGAGGATAGCCGGGGCCCTTAAGTGACCGAATTCCTGACCGCATTGCCGAGGAAGCTAATGCCAGCGATGTTGCGAAGGGATCGGTCGCCGTCTTCTGCACCATCGACTTATGTTCAACAACATTTCCGTTGATCATAACCGACACATGCTCGCCATCAAATGTCCCTTGAAGGCTTCCGCCAGAAGGAATAGGGATGATGGAATGCACCCCGGCACCATTGGCGGCCTGAACTACAATATCCACAGAACCACCTTTTCGAAGTAACCTGCCATTCACGGCAATTGAGTAGGGAAGGGATGTCAGGTCGATGTCGACAGGAATGCCGATGCCGTTCATGTTGATCTTCGCTTGTATTCTGCCAAGTGAGGGAACAAAGTGGGGGTGAATACTCAACACATGATTGTATCGATCAATGCGTATACCTGCGTAATCATCATAAAAATTTCGAACGAACTCTGCGAGGTTCCATGCCTGTGAGAATGTCCCCGAGAGCTTGGGCTCGTCCTCCCCAGGATGCGGAAAGGCATCCAGCAATTCGGACTGCGTGCCAACTGCACCGCGATCGATAATCTGGTGAATCGAGTTTTCAGTTATTGAAAAGGCGAGATCTTCTCTTTCCACCCTGCAAAGTTCGGAGATCACAGGCCCCTGAAGCCAAGTCCAGACGACACCATTATGGTATGCTGCATCTTTTGGATATACGTTGAAATGATGATATGGGTAAAAGTTACCATCACTCTGGTCAAGCGAACTCACTCCATACGGCCGCGTTAGCTTCGTAACAACTTGTTGCAAGATGTTGTCTCGGCCGGACGCGTCAACAAGTCCCAAAGCAAAGATCTGGTTAGGGCGAACCTGCATGTCAGGAGTACCATCCTGATTGAGATGGTCATACATGTTACTACCACGTACGAAGTATTTCGGGAAGTTCGACCTTAATCGCTGTAATGCACCATTCCAGCGGGAAGCTGAATAGGCGTCACCCAGTGAACTGGCGAACCATATCCCGGATTCCAATTGGCCAGCCCAGAGTGCTTGAATGTCATTCGCCCTGTTGCCGCGGGCGGTCCATGCTCCGTTCGGCCCTACTGCATCCATCCATGTTTCGGCATCCTCATGCGTGAGGAATCCCAGCGTGTCCGTGTGGTAGCGGAGGGTTCCCTCGATGGCGCGAATGACCTCCGGATAGGCTTCACGAACATATGCGGAGTCGCCGGACCGAATAACGTATTCCTTGGCCATGATGACAAAACGTGGAGTTCCATCGGCGGTATTGTAGGTTGTCGAAGACGTTGAGACCGTATTTGGAATTCTGCCGTAGTCTGAAGAAGACGAGTCACGTTGTTGGAACTCCGCGAACGAACGAAGGATACTTTTCGCTTCGTCGAAACGACCAGTCACCAGAACGGCGCCAGGAAGCGATATGAATGTGTCGCGGCCCCAATAGTTGTTGAACCATGGAAGTCCGGCGAATATTCCCTTCTTCTGCTGATTCATGATCAGAGCGTCGAGGGACAGCTTTGCCCATGCGAGCGCTTGATCAAATCGTGGGTTATTAGTGGTGACAGCTGTTTCCGCAAGAAGTTTCTCCATTCTTGCCCGCCGCTCTCGAAAGAACATCGCCGCAGTGCTTTGATTATAGCTTCTTGCCATAGCCTCGG
This sequence comes from Bacteroidota bacterium, assembly GCA_036397975.1. Classification (GTDB taxonomy): domain Bacteria; phylum Bacteroidota; class Ignavibacteria; order UBA10030; family UBA6906; genus SZUA-287. The sequence goes on along the minus strand of DASWHW010000171.1, from coordinate 17,870 downwards.
CATCGTTACGGGTCTCTGCGACGGCAAAAGAGATCATTTTCGTTTTTGATCGTCGGGAGGAGAAGCGCATGGGGGTGAATGAATTGCCATGTCCGGATTCGCTTAATTCCGGCAGAAACCCGTTCCCATAAATCGCAACCCACGCAGGGTAGTTATCCGACGAAGAGCGTCGGAGGTGATTGCGGCGGGCGAATGAACCCGTTCCATCCGAGATCACTCTCTCTAATTCCTCGACCGTGCGTGCATCGGAAACCGATGGCATAATCGTAAACTCCACCGGCTTCACGGAAGTAAGAATCAGAGCAAACATTGGAACGCTGTCGCACATCCGTACTTGCTCGACTATTCCACCGGGATATCGACGCTCAAGATAATCCGGATACACGATTACTTCGGATGCCGACGATCGTTCCATCGTCTTGCCGTCCACAATAACGGTGTAATCATCGATGAACTTTCGGCCGAAGACATTGAAGCCTTGCCAGCTATTCCTATTCTGGGCGCCTGTTTCGCCATAGAGGTAGGCATCCTGCTTGTTCGTGAATACAAATTCACGAGACGCCTCTGTAACGCGGACAGCGATCTTGTCAAGGAGATCCTGGGCTTTAACGTTCTCGACAATCGTGCTCGCCAGGAAGAGAATGCATACAGTTGAGGTGACGGTGAATCCCTTCATTAGTCGAATACACTTCCATTATTATTGAAAAAGAATTTGAGTATGTGGCTGATCCTTGCCCTCCAATTAACCCAGTTGTGTCCCTCAGGGTATTCAGCATAGCGGTATTGGTATCCCTTGGCTTCAAGGACGCTCGCCATCTTTCGGGAAGAACCAAGCGCATCTTTAATCGTTCCGCTGTCCACATAAATCTTTATTCCCTTTTTCTTGTTCGATGAAATCGAATCAATCATAGCTTCATCGTTCCACCAGTACGACGGCGATTGGGCCGCGCATAATCCAAATGTGCGGGGGTATCGAAACGAGGCATATGTTGCAATGAGACCACCGAGCGAGGCTCCCATAATGCCGGTTCGTGACGCTTCGACCTGCACTCTATAGCGCCTGAGGATAAACGGCCGAACCTCCTTGGTAAGAAATGTCAAAAATGAATCACTCATTGTATAGTCGCGCATGCGCATACTGGTTTCGGATCGTTCTATATCTGTTCGCGGGTCCAGAAAAATCACCACAACAGGTTCAATGGCTTTCTGCGCGATCAGATTGTCAAGAACATTCAACATGTTTCCCAAAGTAATATACTCTCCACCATCCGTAACATAAAGCGAAGGGAGTCTCCGTTTCATAGAGCTGTAGTTTGCCGGCTTGTACACGAAACCCAGATGTTCGCGCTGAAGGATTTTGCTTCGAAAAAAAATGGTGTCAAGAGTGCCATGTTCGATACTCTCTTGGTACTCCACTTCTGCTGGATGCTGATATTGGGGCATCCTGATTTCTGAGTTGAGGCCATACCCTCCCGCGGCAGTGCGGGGGTTCAGTGGGTCGAGAATCCATGTCGAATCGATGGCAAGTTTGTATTCGAACCGCGCTCTTGGGTCAAGGACTTTCGAGATATACCACAAATCCGTTCCTCGAATTCTGGTCATGGAGTCCGGGGAAGTGCGCCAGCCGTTAAGATCGCCGGGGACTGCAACCCGCTTTGCGATGCCATGGTAAAAAAGCCAGACGATCGAGTCTTCGATTAATACACTTTGTCGGCCTTGAATTCTTTTTATGAGATTGTCCACGAGGTACTGCCGGCCAAGTGAATCTCGTTTTCCCATGATCTCTTCTAGATATGACTCCACGCCCTTGCCTATAGTGGCAAGAATCGAGTCCGCTGACGAGGGCGACGGGCGCTGAGCAACACTCATATTGGTCATTTCGGAATGGTAAGGCTGAAAGATGACATAGAACAATATACCGGCGACTGTGGACATCATGGAGATGTCAACGGACGAAAAAACAGTTGGAGAATCCTGGGGAGTTCGTTCCGCCAATTACCCCAGCTGTGCCCGCCGTGAAGTTCGCGGTACACGTACTTGTAGTGTTTTGTCTCGAGAAGAGGAGCGAACCGTCGATGCGCCTCGATCAAGTTTCCTTCGTCGTTCTCGGCCCCGATGGTCTTCTTTTCGTACGTTCCAACGTCAAGGTATAAAGCAATGGGACGTGTTGGAGAATCCGAAAAGCAGCGAATCAGGCTATCGTTCTGGAACGAAACATAGCCAGACTGGCTGGCAGCACTGCTGATGATCTCGGGGCGTGAGAACGCGGCGTGAAGCGCGATTAATCCACCGTACGAGGCTCCGAGAATTAAACGGTTGTCAGATGTTGCCAGGGTTCTATAGTTGCTATCGATAGTCGGAACGAGTTCGTCGCAAAGATATCGAACATAATCATCGTTCATCCCATACTCTGTTTCCCTGTTCGCGAGGGAGTCTCTCGGCGGCACGATAAAGACACCAATGGTCGGGCGGATCGCTCCGTCGGCAATCAAATTGTCCAAGACGACAAGAGCATTAGCCAGATCAAGGTAATCGCTGCCATCTTGAAAATAGACGACTGGATAGTGGGTGGTGTCTGAAAAGTAGCCGAAAGGAAAATATACAAGGATGTCGTGAGAATATCCCAGAATCGTGCTTGGGTGTAGTAAAGGGAGTACGCGTCCAAGGGGAATTGAATCTCGGGTAATGTAGTCATCTGTGGCGAGGTACCCTGGCATGCGAAGTTCAGAATTCTCCCCGAATCCTCCAGTGACCGTGCGCTTGTTGAGGGGATCAAGAACGTATTCCCCCTGATTAAGGACGAACTTGTAATCAAGTCGCGCATCGCTTTCATATCGCTGCCGAACATAAAAGAGGTTTCCGGGTTTTAGGCGAGTCATCCTTATCCTCGATCTCCATTGGGTCATGTCGCCGGCTAGGAACACCGAGTCTGCATCTCCTCTGAACAAAAAGACAACATCGCGTCCGTTGGTATCGATGACAGGGGTTCCGCCATTTGTCGTGACAGACCAAAAATTGTCCAACAGTGTCTGTTGATCGATGTTGCTCTTGGCTTTGTTGTAATGGGCAAGGAATGAGTCGAACGATGAAGAACCTTGAACCCCGCGTCCCGGTTGTGGCAAGAAGGAAATTGATATGAGAAGAAAGGTCGGGGTAATTCTCAGCATGGAGAAAGAAAAGGTTGAAGCAATTGCGAACTGCCTCAATATACAAACTAGACACGCGGATTTCAACGGTGGGCGATCGTCGAGATGATTAACGGCAGAACAAAATAGGCCGCACTTAAGCCGGCGACAATTAGGCAGGCCATGGTGACCGCGGCCCAAAGGAACATCTTCAGGTCACCGTCTTTGTTGTTTGCCACCTTGAGAGCTCTTCGAAATGAATAAACTCCTCCGGCGAGTCCGACGACTATGGAGCACCCAAAGACTATCAGCAGAACAAGATCAAGAGAACCCATAGCTCGATGATGTTATGAAAAATGATTGAATGAATATACGAAACTTGTTGGATTCCTCCTCAAAGGCGATTGCTCTTCAGCGGGTCAATTGATATATTCACTGCGCATTCCATTAGTCTTCTTCAATCAAGGAGTACCATGCCGGGTTCAGGAAAAGGAATACTCATTGCAGAGGATGATGAAGAGATACGGAGGCTTCTCGCTGTCGTGTTCAGACTGGAGAACTTTGTGGTGTTTGAGGCGGAAGATGGAATCGATGCGAGAGAAATATTCAAACAACACGCAAACGAAATCCACCTCGTTATAACCGACCTTGGCCTTCCAGGACTTGGAGGCGTTGAGCTTATCGAGCAGATCCGGGCCATATCACCGTCCGTGAAGATTATTGGCGCAAGCGGATTTGGAAAGTCCAACGTTGTTGAAGAGGTGATGAATGCTGGGGGGGATGACTTCCTTTCGAAGCCATTCAATACCGAAGACCTTATGAGCTTAACCCATCGATTGTTACAGAACGGAGGGGCATTGTAATATCATGAAATCGACCACGGAGTACCTCTGGTTCAATACCAAAACCCAGCGTGAGTATGTGAATATTTCCGACGAAGTGCAGAAGATCGTCTCCAAAAGCGGAATCCAGGAAGGAATGGTTCTCGTTTCTGCCATGCACATTACCGCGTCCGTGTATATCAATGATGCGGAAGACGGATTAATCCAAGACATCGATGACTGGCTGGAACGCCTTGCACCGTTCAAGTCAAATTATCGGCACCATCGAACAGGTGAAACCAACGGCGACGCACACTTGAAGAGCCTCCTCATCCACCACGAAGTGATTGTGCCGATCACGAAGGGCAAACTGGACTTTGGGCCTTGGCAGCAAATTTACTATGCTGAATTTGACGGGCAACGAAAGAAGCGAGTGATCGTGAAGGCAATGGGGGAGTAAGCATTCTCGGATGAGGGACATCTAAGAATGGATAAGGCGGTCGAGACTTATTCTTTCACCGGCGCGAATTGGACTTGAACGGTTGTGGTACCAAGCGAAAAAGATGCCCAGTACTTTCCTCCCTCACGATCACTAATATTGTTCTGAATGATCTCATTACTGGGAAACGGAAAGTATACATATCCGTCAACGGATTGATAAGGGGCGAGGTTTATTTCAGTGAGAATTCCGGAGTGAATACCCCACTTGAAATTCTGGTACCACAGAGTCGGAATCGAATCGACGGTTGCGGGCATTTGCAATCGGACCGGGCGGCGTTGGGAATCGATGGTATCAACCGTGTTGCCAAACCGTTCGTTGATCTCTTCGACTGCTTTTGCATTCAAGACTTTTCGCCACATCGTTTGAGCGTCCCGCGCAGCTAATCGTTCTTTCATTCCATATTTCGGCTCCTGCACCTCAAACCGGGCGAACCGAGTGGGCGAGAGCGATATGTACCCGTTTCGTGTATTCGTGTAGAGAAGCCACAAACGGAAAAACTGCTCTCCGCCAGTGGAGACTTCGTCGAGGCTGAACACGAGGTATGCGCTGTCGCTGAGAATTCCTGCCAGCGGGATAATGTTGAATTCAAATTGAACCACCCCAGGTTCGGGAAGAGCAGAATAAATCGTCCTTTGGGAGTATGAATTGTCGACAACAGCAAGGAACAAGAAAATACAGAAGAGGCGAATCATGTAATACTCCAAATTTGGAACCGGGCAGATTACGCTGCTCACTGTGTCCCCCATGACCGATGCTAATTAAGTAGAAAATATGTATTCTGCAACTCGCGTGGCGGGGTAAGCATCACAAAGGCAGAAGCCGACATCAGTGGTCAGCTGACGGCGGCTTCCAAGAGGAGAGATGTATCTGGTCGCTTATTAGACCACAACCCAACAAAAATGGTTTACACTGTTGTTAAAAATTCTGACGGTAATATATGAAGCGCACCATTTACTACCCGATCCTTTTTCTTCTCATCATACTCCTCATTTGCATGGGGTATTTCAGCTGGTTTTCACCCGTTACGACAGTGCTGCTCGTCCGACATGCGGAGCGGCTTAATTCATCTGATACAACATCATTGTCAGAAGCTGGACTAGAACGAGCGAATACGCTTGCCCACGTTGTCGGGTCGTCCCATATCGATCATATCTTCATCACCCAATACGTACGTACCAAACAAACTGCTGCTCCAATAGCAGCCGCCCTTGGAATCGAGCCGATCATTGTGCAGTCGGGTGACATTGAAGAACTTGTCGATTCAATCCATGCGTATCAGGGTGGAGTAATCCTTGTTGTCGGTCATTCCGATACTCTCCCGATGATCATGACTGAGCTGGGAGTGTCATCTGTTCCTCCGATTGGAGGAAACACGTTTGACAATTTATTCGTGGTGTCTCTGAGGAGACTTGGTGTGAGGATGACACAGCTGAAGTTTGGAAACCCTACTTGAGGTTTGCTTTGAGCTTGAAGTAGGTGAAGACCCCGAAAGCCCGTATAGCTTGCGATTGTGCATGGACTGTTCCCACCTCGCCCACGCCATAACCATCTTCACCACCGAGAGGATTCCACCCATTCCTGATTCCGTGGTCTGATTCCCGATGTAATATCACGCGTGACTGTCCATAATTGTTCGTCCACACGTGATCAAGCATTGACTCGACTTTCTGGGGAATATCTGAAAGTTCTTCCGGAGCGATCTCATATGCATCAAGGAGGAAATGGACGAAGTTTCCGTTCCCATCCATATGGACTTGATAGAAGTAATCTGGAGCGACCCAACCGTTGGCTGGGTTCATGATCCTCTTTGCGGTAGCAACGGCGACCTTTCTGTACTTTTCTTCGTTCGTTACGCGATAGAGGTTGGCGCCTATGGAACTGTACGCGAGACCGCTCCACGGAAGCTCCTTCCCAAATGCCGCTTTTCCGGGATTCCCCTCCCACCGACCATCTCCTCTGTAGAGTTGCTTCTCAATACCCGGAATGACACCGTCGCCATTCCAGACACGAAGGGCGTCTTGTAGGTACTCTTTGTGACCAGTTGCTTCATATAGTCTGCACGCTACCGAAACCATCTGGTTCATGTTGCTGTTGGTAAAAATAGGTTCGTTGAGACGAGCTCCAGGCGGCCAGTTATACCACGTCCAATATCCTTCATGACTTGAGAGTCGACCTTCTTTTTTCGCAGATTGATATCGCTCGGCTGCATCGGCGACCCACGCCATATTATTTCTGCCTGTAAAGTCCCACCAATAGAGTTCTGCCAGGGAAGCCCACGCCCGATCATCGACCCATGTGCCGTTGAATAGGTTTCGCAGCTCGTGCTCTTTCGCATGGAAGAGTAGGAGGGATTCATCATTGGTGGCAGCATAGAGGTATGCATCCCCTATTGCACCGTTGGCACCCTCCCAGCCGGCTGTATAGACTCTATGGAACTGCTTGTCAATTAAAGACGAACGTTCGATCCATGTTTCTTCGCTCAGTGGAACCTTCGCATTTGTATGGCCTAGCGAGTCATGTTTTGTTTCCTCTTTTGGCAAAGGCGATTCGCCATTTCGAAGGAACATGAAGAAGAGAACAACACAACTGATGAAGGTAGCTCCGGCCAGAACTATTGGAACAGAGTTACGCTTGAAAGGGCGGGGTTTTTTCGGATTAGTTTTGGGTGGTGACTTCAAACGGGGTGCTCAATAATAAAACAATCGTGCCTCCACGTTGCTGTGGAGGCACGATGTATAAGGTGCTATCTTGTGCGGACGAATTCGATACGCCTGTTGCGCGATCGCCCGTCGGCGGTTGCATTGGACGCTATCGGACGATCAGGTCCGTAGCCGCGTGTGGTGACACGGTTAGGTGCAACCCCACGGTTGACAAGCCAATTCTTTACGGACTCCGCTCTCGAGATCGAGAGAGTGTTGTTCAGCTTCCGGCTTCCCGTGTTGTCCGTGTGGCCCTGGATTTCGACAGTGATGTCTGGGTTCTGCTGTAAGGTGTTCAAAGCCAGAGTCAAGATCGCTTCGGAGGAAGTCGAAATCTCTGCACTGCCCGTTCGGAAGTTTACCCCCTCAAGTACGACAGGTTTGCCAACCTCTGCTTTAAGCTCCTTCTCCTTCTTGATATCATCCGTTGGATCAAGCGGATTCGTACCCCGAGAGACTTCTACTCCGTCGGCGACGCCACCTCCATCCGTATCTGCTTTCAATGGGTCGGTGTGATATGTTTTGATCTCTGCGCCGTCTAGGAGATTATCTCCGTCGGTGTCGACCTTCAGCGGATCGGTTTTGTACGTCAGCACCTCATCTCCGTCGGGTAAGCCATCGGAGTCTGAGTCGGAGCGAAGGGGATCGGTTGCGTACAGATTCAACTCCTCGCCGTCTTTCAGGATATCCTTATCTGTATCCATCTTGAGGGGATCGGTTTTGTATCGTTTTAATTCTTCACCATCAATAAGTCCATCCAAATCCGAATCAGCACGACGAGGATCAGTCTGGTATTCGTGAACTTCTTCACCGTCGCTCAGACCGTCATCATCTGTATCCGTTTTGTCGGGGTTCGTACCAATTTCCTCTTCTTCTCCGTTGGTCAGACCGTCTCCGTCGTCATCGTCACTTCGACTTCTTCCAAAATAGAAGTTCAACCCTGCCATACCAGACACATAACTATCGATAGACCCATTGATGGAATTAGCTGATGAATTTCCCTTCTGAAAATCTACGTTATCATCGAGCGCACGGTAGCTTACCTCGATGTGAAAAGCGACATTCTTCGATGCAAATGCATCGAGCCCGATGCCGACAGGAACGTGAAACGATCCAAACAGCTTGTCGCTTGGCAAGTATGTTCCCGTTTCCTCAATTTGCCGTTTGAATATCATTCCGCCGGCGCCAACATAAATAAAGGGATTGACAACATTACCCGGGGCGAGATGGAACCATGCGACCAACGAAGCAGGAAATGCATTGAGTTTCATGTAGGAATACGGATGCGTTGAATCCGGCGGAAGGTGTGCCGACTTCAGAAGTTGCCACCCGGTTGACAAGCCGAGAGAGAACCCACGAGTGATTCCGTAAGTGAGAGAAAGCTCGCCACCGGGACCAACCTTTTTGTCCTTCATTTCGTTGACCCACAGATTTGCCCCACCGCGAAAACCCAACGACCACTTTCCATCAATATTCTGGCCCCATCCGCTTTGAATGATCAAAGAGAAGAGTAGAATTACACAATAAAAGTACTTCATAGTTTTCCTCCTGAGGAAAGAGATTGTTAGGATGAAACAAAGAACTATGTCAACACATGCAATTGGGGTGCCAGGGGATGGAGTTTCGACGCACTTCCGAAGTGATGATTGTGAATGGAAAACGATAGATGGATGGTGCTGCAATGAGTCTCTGCGTTTATTCCGCAAAGTCGACTAATTAACTCGCATGCTTGGCAAGAATAATAATAGAAAGTTGAGAAAAGTCAAGAAGTGATTAGGAAAAAATCAAGGCGGATATAAGGTTAGCCGTTTTGGGCCGGATGGGTGAGTTCCAGGACGGTTATCTCTGGTGGAATTCCTACTCTTACTGGTGGTCCCCAGTAGCCAATTCCACGATTAACATATATCAGTGTGTCCTTGAGTTTATGAAGTCCTGCAATAAAGGGCTGGCCAAGGGTAACCATGAAATTCCATGGAAAGAACTGCCCACCATGAGTATGTCCGGACAGCTGGAGATCGCAGCCAACATCGGCGGCAGCGAAGATGGATTTTGGCTGGTGGGCGAGTAGGATTCTGGGAAGATTTGGCGGTGAGTCCTTGAATGCTTTCGCTGGGTCCGAAGCTTGGGAAGGTATAAACTGCTCCGCAGTAAAATCAGTAATGCCCGCAAGTATCAATGATTGCCTACTACGACTGATGATCCGGTGCTCATTAATTAACGGGTCAAAACCAATACGCTCCGCCTCTTTGATCCACGGTCCCGCCCCGGAATAGTAATCATGATTTCCCGTGACAAAGAAAAGGCCATAGGGTGAACTAAGTTCCCGAAGAGGTGCAACATCATCGCGCAACCAGGCGACCGTGCCATCCACTAAATCACCAGTGAAGGCGATGAGGTCCGGTTTCAGATCGTTTACCTGTCGGACGATTCTCTCCACAAAAGCTCGCTTGATTGTCGGACCAATATGAATGTCGCTGATCTGGACAATTCGAAAACCGTTGAACGCCATTGGGAGATTATCCATCGGGATTGAGACATCCTCGACGACTGCTTTACGGTGAGACTCGTACACCCCGTAGCCTGAAACTACAGTCGCAAGGCCGACAGCTCCCATGTTTGTCGAATGGAAGAGCAGCCGCCGCCGCTCGTAATCTGTTCCCGACTTGGAGAGTCGAGGACCCCACGGTCGACCTGAAAGGCGCTTCAAAAATTTCCAGAACACAAGCCAGAGGTCGCGAACAGCGATCAATGAGAGGGACATAGAAAAGGTCCCGAGAAGCACATATCCGATCCACGATAAAAGCTCATTCCACCATGTTTCAATTCCACCGACGAGCAGAAAAAAAGGAATTTCCGGGATGAGAAAGACGACCCAAAGCAAACCCCACAATTTCCTTTGCCCTTTGACCGAAACATCGCAATGAGGGATGATCCTTTTTCCAACATAGTAGTGGGCTGTTGCGATAAGTAGAAGCCAAATGGCAAAAAAGAGAATGAACTGCATAGTCTCCAGATCCTGCATAAGGTGAAGTTAATGTGGTGAGATATCCAAGAGAAATCAAGACCTGGTTGTGGTGAAACGAGCTTTTCCGTACATTTTCCTATAATGATCATTCGGAAGACAAAGTGAGCAAGAAGCAGAAAGTTGTTGTTGCGATGAGTGGGGGCGTGGATTCTTCGGTCGTTGCGGGAATTCTCGCAGAAGAGGGCTATGACCTCATCGGAATTACGATCAAGACTTACCGGTACGAGGATGTGGGTGGCAACGAGGGAAATGAAAGCAGCTGTTGTTCCCTTGACGGGATTAACGATGCCCGGACCGTAGCAATGAAATTGGGCTTTCCACACTACGTTCTTGACTTCAGCGATAGATTCAAAGAAGAGGTTATTGACAATTTTGTGGATGAGTATCTGCATGGAAGGACACCGAATCCTTGCGTGATTTGCAATCGAAAAATCAAGTGGGAAGAGCTTATCAAGAAATCGATTTCGATGGGAGCGGATTTTATTGCGACAGGTCACTATGCAAAGGTGCTCAAGAACGAGGACAACGGACGCTATTACATTGCGCGAGGACGCGATGAAGGCAAGGACCAGTCATACGCTCTCTGGGGGCTGACACAGCAGTCTCTCGAAAAAACAATGTTCCCTTTGGGAGATATGACCAAGCCTGAGTCGCGTGCCTATGGTGAGGAACGCGGCCTGATCCGTGCCGACAAAAAGGAAAGTTTCGAAATTTGTTTTATTCCTGATGACAACTATGAACGTTTCCTGAAAGAGCAACGCCCCTGGCTTGATTCGTCTTTGGCTGGAGGAGAAATTGTGGCCGGGGGAGAAGTCATCGGTCAACACAGGGGATTTCCATTTTATACGATCGGCCAGAGGAAGGGCCTCGGAGTTTTTCGTCCTGAACCAGTGTACGTGACGAGCATTGACTACAAGAACAACCGTATTGAAGTAGGGGCTGAGGATCAGCTCTACAAGTCGGAGCTGTTAGCCTCCAATGTCAACATGATGAAATACGAGGATTGTCGTGAGCCGATGTCCGTGGATGCTCGGATTCGTTACAAGGATGTAGGTGGGAGAGCAACCATCCAACGATTAGAAAATGGAAAGATCAGAGTCGTTTTTGAAGAAAAGCGGAGAGCAATTACACCGGGCCAATCTGTTGTTTTCTATGAAGAAAATGATGTTGTGGGGGGTGGTGTCATTGAATCTGCAGGGTAGAGTTCCCTTGTCCGTTTCTGCCTCCCAACCTCTGGGTTAATTCTCCGATTGTTTTGCGGCAAGCACCCCACTCCTGATATGCAAATCACGCCGAGGAAACGGAATTTCGATACCATTTTCTTTGAAGGTCTTCTCGACGAGTCAACTCCAGGAGTGAATGAAGTTCATGACTGTGGAAACACTTTTGCGCAATTTGTCTCTAAAAATCAAAAATTTGGTTCTTTTTTCCATTCATACTGCTTCAGTATTCCATCCGACCGTATTGCTTGATTATCACTGAAATCATTTGTACTATCGCTAAGACCTCGTGCCGTTCGAATTGACTTCAACATCCTCTCGACAAAGTTAACATCTGTTGTAAAGACACACAGACTAGCTGAAAGATACCCTTCTGGCATCTTGCAATGGTTCTCTTTGTTTCCCTTGCACTTCAACATTCAACTCATGGACTCGCTCGAAGGGCAAAAAAAACAGATCAATGGTTCTGATAAAAGGAAGCATTTGATGTGACAACTTGTTCCACCACCACTAGGAGGTACAATGCCAACGGCCAAAGCGGTGAAAAAGCCGGTGAAGAAAAGCATTGGCGCGAAAGCCAAGGGTAAGCGACCCACCAAAGCAAAAGTGGGTAAGAATTCGAAGATCGCAGTCATTAAGAAAAAAGCTGAGGTCAAGAAACGGCTCCTTGAGCGACAAATTCGTCCGCGACCAATTGACATCCTCACCATCGATGCGCGCAGTGCTTTCACGATGGAAAATTTAAAACTGGCCTTCTGCAAGTCATTAGCGTGCACTGGTATTGGCGCCGCTAACACAAGTTGCGACAATTTGCTGGCACAGCAATTCGACCATATCGTTCCGGCCAATATCCATGTGGAGTTTCCGTCTCGGCTTCTCGCCTGCGCGACAAGCGTCTGTTCCTCTTCACCATATTCCTGGCAGGTAGATCAGGTGGAACCAACCATCAAGAGGACTATGACATTTCAGGATTTGCTTGACACATGGTTTCGCGACGTTGTCTGGCCCGGCGAAGAGAACTCAGTGAATAGGACGCATTGAAAAGGAATTCCAACACGTGGTCCTGTTGACTAGCATATCTACACGGCCCTCGCATTGGTTGTTTTCAGCTCGCCCGTTCAATATATTCCTGCCATAGAAACCTATCTTTTCCCTGACGCTGGTTCCTCTAATGATAATTATGAAATTCGGCGGCACGTCGAATCAAGATGCCGCTGCAATGAGAAGAGTGGTCAGGATAGTCCACGACCATCGTTCTCAATCTCCGGTTGTTGTCATCTCGGCGATTGCTCAAGCGACGAATCAACTGGAAATGATTGCCCACACTGCTGCCACGGGCGATCGCGAAGGGGCAGAGAAAATCCTTACAGACCTCTTCGCAAGACATGGGACGATTATTGACAATCTTCTGACTTCGCGCGCGAATGCGAAGGAGATTGAGGGGATTATTCATGACTACGTGAGTGAAATAAAAATTCTGGTTCAGGGAGTGGCTTCGCTTCGAGAACTCACTCCGCGCACGACGGACGCAATCTGTTCCTACGGAGAACGTCTTTCTTCTCGAATCGTTGCGGCTGGTCTTCAGGAAGCGGGTCTCGATGCGGAGTGGATCGATGCAAAAGAGTTCATGATCACCGACGATCACTTTGGCAACGCTCATCCGTTGATGGCGCAGGTTGCCCAGCTTCTTCACACCACGATCCATCCTCTCCTTGAGCAGGGGAAAATCCCGGTGACGCAGGGCTTCATCGGCGTCACCCAATCCGGCAGATATACAACAATGGGACGGGAGAGCTCAGACTATTCGGCGTCGATCATCGGTGCCGCAATGGACGCAAAGGTGGTACAAATCTGGACAGATGTGGACGGTATCCTGACCGCAGATCCGCGCATCGTGGAAGGGACACAGAAACTTAACGAAATATCCTTTGAGGAAGCCTTCGAGCTTTCCTATTTCGGGGCGAAGGTTCTTCATCCAAGCACTATGCTTCCAGTGATGGAAAAAAAGATCCCCGTTCAGATTCTGAACTCAAACCGAACGGGGTCGGGCACGCTCGTGAAAGTGATGGACGAATCTCGTCCAAGAATCAGCTCGATTGTGGTAAAACAGAATGTCTGCGCGTTGCGATGTTCTCCACGTGAACGTCATGATCAATATATGTTTTGGGAAAGTATCTATAGGGTGCTGAACCGGAACGGTATTCCCCTCGGTGCAATTGCCACATCGGAATATGGATTCATTGGCATCTTCGATGAATGCCTTCTCGGCGACGGTCTCCAGGGAGAGCTGCAGACGGTGGGTATGATTTCAATTGAAAAGGGGTTTTCGAGTATTTGCATCGTCGGCAACCGTCTCCAGGAAGTGCCGAGGTTATTGTCCAGCCTGTTTGTGTCTCTTGGTACCTCGAACGTCCGAATGATTTCGTACGGAGCATCCGATCGAAGCCTTCTTGTCCTCCTCCAATCAGAAAATGTGAAGGAAGTAGTCCAGGCAATTCACGATGCGCTTTTTCCCATGGCAGGCTGATAACAATGGCAGCGGGGAGAAAGAAACATCCTAGAATATCGAGCACCGAAGATGCAGCATTACGTCGGCGGATCAGGGATGTGTCGCGTGCGTTGGAGCGGATGCTAGGAAAACCAAAGCAACCACCCCGCACACCCACCCCTCTGGAAATGCTGATTGCCACCATCCTGTCGCAGAACACCAACGACAAAAACAGCCACAGGGCATACCGTTCGCTGCGGACCCGGTTTCCCACGTGGAAGGGTACGGCTACCGCACGACGGAGTAATATTGTTGCCACGATTCGATCGGGCGGAATGGCCAATCAAAAGGCGCAACAAATCCAGGACGCACTAGCGATGGTAAAGAGGCGATACGGAAGGTATTCACTTGAATCCATCAGGAAGCGAACGACCAACACGATACTGCGCGAGTTGACAGAAATAAACGGGGTGGGAGTAAAGACCGCTGCCTGCGTGTTACTGTTTTCTCTCAAACGGGATGTATTCCCCGTTGACACTCACGTTCACAGAATCTGCACTCGCCTTGCGCTAGCGCCCAACGCCAAAACGCCTGCAGAGACGTTTCAACAAATGAAGGGATTAATACCGCGGGGGAGAGGATACTCCTTTCACACCAATCTAATTCGCTTTGGGCGAAGAATCTGCAGGTCGCATCGGCCGTATTGCGGAAGCTGTCCATTCTACAGACGATGCAGTTTTGTAGGAAAGTCCGAGCGGACAACTGCGACGTTCAACGAGCGAGGGACCAATCACGACTTTATGATATTGGATAATGTTGCAGGCGCAGGCTAAAGCTTGTTGCTATTCTTTCATGTTATGAATACTTTTTCACCATCCATTCTAAAAAGCAGGTTCAATGGCTGCGAAGTCTAAGAAAAAAAAGAAATCTCCTGTTAAAGAAAGAATCTTCCAAGAGCGTTTATTGCCGCAGAAAATCGGCATTCCCGCATGCAAGCATTTCGGGGGGTACAAACCGTGCTTTCCAAACACACAATGTTACAAGGAGTGCGTTGATTTCGATCCAATCGGAAAGAGGATTCTGGTTATCAATCTCGATGCGATGGGGAATGTTCTTGTCACCACTTCGATTCTTCCTTCACTGAAAAGAAAATATCCAGAGAGCCACATTTCATGGATAACGCTCAGAGTCTCGGCACCTCTGCTGGCAAACAACCCCTATCTTGACCGCGTGTACGTGTGGGAACCGGAAAGCTGGCTGGTTCTCCAACAAATGAAATTTGACGTTGTATTGAACGTAGACAAATCCGAAAGATCGTGTGCCTTCATGAATTCGCTTAGATCTTCCGCGAAGCTTGGTTTTGGACTGAATCCGCGGGGCCAAATCGTTCCACTGAACAAAGAAGCCAAGGAGAATTACATCCTCGGGCTGGATGACCATCTGAAGTTTCGTGTCAACACAAAGAGCGTACCGCAACTACTGTGTGAAGAATTTGGATTGGAGTATTCACGTGATGATTACATCCTTGCCTTCACGAAAGAAGAAGAGGCTTTCGAGCGCGGATTTAGATCGCAACATGGACTGGAGAACAGAAGCCTGATCGTTGGGTTCAATACGGGATGTTCTGAGTTGTATCCCAACAAGAAAATGACGATCGACCAGCACGTTGCCTTAATTGAACGACTTGCAGAAACACCCAGGATTCAACTGCTCTTGCTCGGGGGTCCGGAAGACACGCAACGCAACGCAGAAATAGCTCGACGGGTTGGCGATAAGGCGCTCAGCACGCCAACGAGAGATGGTTTGCGGAAGGGGCTTGTGTACATTGATGTGTGTGACGTCGTTATTTCGGGCGATTCATTCGGGATGCATGCTGCGATTGGCTTGAGAAAGCATGTCATCGTTTGGTTTGGTGTGAGTTGTTCCTCCGAGATCGACTTGTTTGACCGGGGTATCAAGCTTGTTCCTCATGACCTGTCGTGCTCGCCGTGTTGGAAGCGCAGATGCCCCTACGAGTTGGAGTGCATTCAGATGATTGACCTTGATGCGATTGTGTCTGAAGTATTGAGGGTGAGGGATGGAGGGGAATGGGGAGGCCTCCCACATGGTTCCTTAATTGAGACAGGACCAAAATCATTCTAATAGGTGAGCAAAGGCTTAGCGGATAATCGGGACGATTGCCCTACTTCTTCTCGCGGAACTGATTGAAGGAAATGCTGGCGTAGTGATCCTCCGCGACGTAGCGAAGGATATCCTTGAACATATCGGGTTCTGCGTAGCCCGGGTAAATGGTGATCGGTTTTCCGTCGGTATTGAGGAATAGTGTGCTTGGGAAACCGGAGATTCCGAACGCTGAAGAGAACTCCTGTTTCGACATCGATTCGCCGTCATACACTATCTTGTCCGCAGACTCAGCGTTGAGTTTAACGGCAACGTAGTGCTGGTTGAGATACTTCGCAACATCTCCATTTGCATATGTCTTCGCATCCATCGTCTTGCACCACCCGCACCATTCGGTATAGACGTCGATGATAATTTTCTTTTTGGTTTTGGCGGCAAGCGCAACTCCCTCACCAAACTCCCGCCAGATAATCTTCTCTCCGGCAAGAGAAAACGAAGATGTCGACATCAAGCCGATCAAGATACTGTAGACTGCTCTCCGGAGAATCATTTGGTTCTTCATGGATAAACTCAAATTCTAATCGAAAGTGATAGCGTGTGTGTGTTTCCCAAATCGGCAAGGAGAGGTGCAAACGCATAGTCGAACGAGAAGAGGGAATAGACGATCCCCAATCCTGCACTGAAGCCCCGGGCATCCGCCCCGGCAAAATATCCCGCGCGCACTGCAAGAAGATCCTGATAAAAAATCTCGCCTCCAAACTTGACGTAGCTTTGTGAGGCAGGGAAATCCTGTTCCAGGTCAATTGCGATGCTGTAGATCGATTGCAATGTTGAGATCTTGTTTGTATAAGCCGCCCCGATGCGCCCAAGTGTTGGGAGTCGAGGTCTTTCATTGCGCAAGGCATTCATCGAACCGATGTTTGCTACGACGCCACCGATAACGAGATTGTCGAACGGGGTTTTCCACCTTCCACCTATATCAAAAGCAATTCCGCCCGTGTTGTCGACAAATATTTTTTCAAGAAGGTATTTTCCCGTCAGCCCCAGTGTGACATCACCAGAGATTCTATGCGCATAGGAAATACCCACGCCGAAATCACGTGCGGTAAAGTTTCCGTCCGCCGGGCCTGGTTTCGTCCGAATCTCTATCCCAGAGATTGTCAAATGAGTGAGAGAAAAACCCAAGGCTCCATTCTCGCCGAGCGACGTACTTGCTCCCAGAAACTGCATGCGAGTATCCGTGAGCCACTCTTTATGCATCAGGAGAACATCCGACCCTTCGTCGACGCCGAAAAGTCCCGCCGGATTATAGTACGTAGCGGAAGCGCCGCTGAGAAGTGCTGAGCCGGCATCACCCATTGCAAGCGTGCGTGCAGACACTCCCAGTTTGAGAAAAGAAAGCGCCGACGACCCAGCGAATGCGAATGGTCCATGAACGAACGCAAGAAGAATGACTAACGAAAAAGAGATACGAAGTATGGTCATGAGGGTTTTCAAAAGTTTGCTGATAGAGAGATCACATGAATGCCGGAATTTGTAAACGGTTCCAGAACGAATACATAGTGTATTGAAGGAACCCAGTCGTCTATGTTCCTCTGGATTGAAAACCCAATAGAGGGCTTGACCCCAGCGCCGGACTCTTTGAGGTCAACCCGATCGATACCGGCACGAACAAATACATCCGGGATGATCGGGATTTCGATGCCGGCCCGCATTTGAATTGTTTTTTTGTTCGTACCTTCAATGTCTAGTGAGACGATACCGATGCTATCGGGAAGTTTCCATGATACGCCTGCTCCAATGCGCAGAGGAAACTCATCCTCACGTTTTCCTCCGCTTTGGCCATAAATGGGAGAAGTATCCCAAGAA
>DASWHW010000170.1:0-10852 GCA_036397975.1 Bacteroidota bacterium | reverse complement strand
AAAAGAAAGGAGTTTCTGAAAATTGCCTGCGGGAGTGTGACTGGAATGGTTGCTGCCGGATTCATCCAAGGGTGCTCATCTCTTCCTCTTGCAACGTACAGAAGAAAAGGCGAAGCGATCGCAATAGCAAAAAGTGCGTTTGCAGAAACTACATTCGTCCTTGTCCAACCGGAAGGCTTTCGCTACCCAATCTACCTACGCCGGTTCAACAATGACTTGTACGCTGCTGTCCTTCTCCAGTGTACCCACAAAGGGTGCGAGGTGTCTCCGTATGACGATTCTCTTGAGTGTCCATGTCACGGCAGCACCTACTCACCCGACGGCAAGGTGACCTCATCCCCTGCGACAAAGAATTTGACGAGATTTCATGTGACAACAGAAAACGAAACGATTCTAATTCATCAACGAGAGTTTGCCAATTGAAAACAATGATACTGTTGTTGTTTTCTTGTGTTTCCGTCCACGGACAGGAGGACTCGACCGGTGTTGCTCCATCCTCGCAAGAAGCTGTCTACCAGCGTCCGTTTATCACTCGTGCTCTTGGCACGTCAATCGGCGGATACCTGGAAGGAAACTCCAATTACTTCTCCGAGGATGGAGTGACCGAGGGCCTCTCGCTGGAACTGCGGCGCTTTAATATCTTTCTCTACTCTTCCATCGCACCCCGGATCAAGTTTCTTGCAGAGTTGGAGTTCGAGCATGGAACAGAAGAGATTGCGTTGGAGACGGCGCAGGTCGACGTTGAGCTTTTTCGTGAGCTGACTCTTCGCGGTGGGGTCATACTTGTCCCTCTCGGACTTTTCAATCAGAATCACGATTCGCCAAAATGGGATATTGTCGACAGACCTCTGGTCTCGACCATGATCATTCCCTCAACATTCTCAGAGGTCGGGGCAGGTTTTCATGGGAAGAGACCGCTCGGTTCCGGGCTTTCTTTTTCGTATGCCGCCTTCATCACCAACGGACTCAGCGATAACGTTATTTTAAATGCGGAAGGGAGGACGTTCCTTCCGTCCGGAAAGGGAGAGAATCTGTTCAAGGAGGATAACAACGGACTGCCTGCCTACAGCGGTCGTGTTGCAATGCGGCATTCTGTTGGAGAGTTAGGTGTTTCTTTCTATACCGGAGTCTATAATTCATTCCGTGTGGAAGGCGAAACGGTAGACGAAAAGCGGAATCTCACGACTTTCGCCTTCGATCTTGCTTTATCCTACGAGGACTTTGCTTTGCGAGGAGAAGCAGCGTTCAACAGCATCGATGTCCCGACGAATATCACGGAAATATATGGGAACAGACAATGGGGGTTCTTCGCCGATGTTTCCTACAGGATACTCACAGGGACCGTTTGGATGTTCCCCGACGCCCGGCTTAATGCGGTCGTCCGCGGAGAATTCATCGACTTCAACCGCGGCACGTTTCTCTTCGACGGTTCGGCTATTCTCGATGACATTACCGGCTTGACGGTCGGACTTGGCTTTCGACCGGCGGAGAATTTTGTTTTTAAAGCCAACTACATCCGCCGATGGACGAGGGATGCGGTAGGTACTCCGACCGTTGAGACAGCGGGCTTACAATTCGGCTTCGCGGCGTATTTCTGAACGATCGTCGCTGTTTCAGTTAGTCGCAGGAGCTCAGGTATTAGGATTCTGACCCCATGGTGCTTGGGATTTAGGATTTGAGATTTGCTTGTTCCTTGCCACCATACTGTTGGGATTTGATATTTTCTTCAGGAGGTTTACTCGATTTGTTCGATTAAATACTCCACATTGTAGCGCAGCAGCGCGCAGCCTTCCGACGTGAGATGATATTGGGATGGATCGGGCGGTGCCCAATCGCATCCATCGTCGATGATGTAGGGGATGAGAGCCTCGAGTATTTCTTTTGCGTCTTCGGGACTTTCCTCTATTTTTTCTCTGGCGTCATTAAGGTCGTTCATAATTTTCTCGCCATAGGTCTCTTCAATCCATCCAAGACTCAACGCTTCCTGCGCCATGGAGATAAGCGTATCGAGAAAGTCGAGCGCGATAAAGGGGGTGGGGGGATCTTTCGGGCCGAGTGTGCGGCGAATGACAGTGTTGTTTGGGAAAGCAAGAATCGGAGACAACAATTCGTGCATTCGTGTCGGAGGCTCAGCAGAAAATGCTAAACCCGGTACGTTACCTTCAAAATAGCCGTTAATGATGATTGGAAGTCCATCACTCTTGTATGAAAACCCACTCATGGAACCGCCTGGTCTAATGTCTGTCGTATCCGAGTGTAGGCCAGAACTATGGATGTTTGTATTTGACCACTCAGTATTCTTCTGCCCTGGAATATCAAATATGTCCCATCTCGAGCTTGGCTTTTGCCTTCCTTGAATATCTGCCGAATAGAACAGCTGAAATGAAACAAGATACTGTTGACTTGATGGAAGAAGCGATAAGATATATGAATATGTGTAAAGGTTAGTCAAGTTGTCAAAAGTGACATCACAACTGACAACTGGGTCTATCTTCGTGGCAGGCTCCAACGTGTCAACGTAAGTCTGTCCTTCCGCTCCGTATTGTAGTAGATAAACACCCAGAGTTGGTGAATAGGTGACTGACGCACTGTCTTCTTCTTGAGCAGTTGTACCCATAACGGACAAAGTCGATAATAGCAAAAGTAATTCTAGTTTCTTCATGTCTCATGGCTCCCAATAATATAGATGGTAGTGCTCATTGCCTGTGCCCTTATCGTGTCCGTCGGGTTTCTTAACTCCATACTTCTTGCAAAGCTTTTCGAACTTGTCATTACCAACCCATTTACCTTGCGCATTCCGCACTTCTACCCCGTCTCGCTCTCCTGGAATTGCCGTTCTGATGTCTACATCTAAGCCTTCTCTATGTGTGCTGTGCGGGGTTTGCCAATTTCGGCTGCCTTTGTGATCAAACAACCCGCCATACGGCAAACTGATGTCGTTGATGAACAAGGTATCCTGCCCCAAAGTGTCAACCCAAACACTCACCATCAAAGGTAGAGAATCACGCACGACTTGTGAAGCATTGTGATTGTGGTCCCGTTGTTTGCACGAGTCAGCAACGTCTGTTCTGTCGGAGGGACCATGATGTCTACACGTTCCACCCACTTTCACATAATTTGTACCTTCGGGCAGAAGTTGCAGTCCCGGAACACGAGTCGTCAAGGTCAACGTATCGGTCTTGGTCGTATCACTCACAAGCTTTGCCTTTATTCTTTCGCTCCCTCCGAACTGAGATGCAAGATATCTGAACTTCACTCCTCCGGTGCTATCGGTCTTACGCGTGAAAGATGAATCAATAATATCAAACCCGCTCCCGCTTACCTTCGCCACGCGATAAGTTCCAAGCGGTCTTGTGCTATCATGCGAGTGTCCGCCGCTGTCGACAAGCTGCGGCTTCTCTACCTTGATGAAGTAATCACGCAACAGAGAGTCACCATAGGCTGCCTTTGCTTCCAGATCCATGTACCTCTTTTTTACTCCCGCGGTAACCGTATCGTTCCTGATGGCAGGATAATACGGGTACACGTTATTAGAATCGAGACTCGCAAAGCGGACTACGGTATCGGGACTGAGGACAATGCTTAGGTACACTTCCTGACGAAATCTGTAGGTACAATCCCAATCGGAGCCGAGCCAGAAACTTCTCCTCCAGACGAGGGTTTGCCCAACTGTGTCGGGGTCACCTGAGCCGATCATCACCATCCCTATCGGTTGTGATGTTGGGGGGAAAATGGTAGAGCAGGCAAGGGCTACTATTTCATTGGGCAAAACACCACCGAGAGAGAACTGCCATTCTGAAGCAGTGTGCGTAGTATCCCGCTCGTAGCGGTACAAAGTTGCGGGAAAACAATCCTGCGGAGACGAAGTGCACTGGCACCACTCATGTGCGAGGTTGGATTGCAGGCGTAGTCGGGCAGTTACACTTGTGTCCTTCTTAACCGGATTAACAATCTTCGCATGAACACGAGAGCCGGCATGGATGGAATAGCTGAGACTGGTTGCGCTGTCGTAGTGGATAGTCACATAGCCAGCGACAGGCATCTGGACGTTGTAGAACTGAGCTAATGCTGTTTCATTGCCGACGCAAAGCAAGAGGCTGCCAACAACGTAACCGGTAACGGGGGGGGGGCTAGCTTCATGATAATGACTCCTGCAATGCTCAACTAGTCGGAAGCTTGACTCTCACAAGTCAAGATACTCAGAGAGCTTGCACAATACAATACCGCGTTCACGGTATTTTGGCTCAGGTATTAGGGTTGTTCTGTCAATTTGGTGCTTGGGATTTGGAATTTCAGATTTCTTTGCCCCTTGCCACCTTACTGTTGGGAGTTGATATTTTCTTCAGGAGGTTTACTCGATTTGTTCGATTAAATACTCCACATTGTAGCGCAGCAGCGCGCAGCCTTCCGACGTGAGATGATATTGCGATGGATCCGGCGGCACCCAGTCGCATCCATCATCGATGATGTAGGGGATGAGAGCCTCGAGTATTTCTTTTGCGTCTTCGGGACTTTCCTCCATTTTTTCTCTGGCGTCATTAAGGTCGTTCATAATTTTCTCGCCATAGGTCTCTTCAATCCATCCAAGACTCAACGCTTCCTGCGCCATGGAGATAAGCGTATCGAGAAAGTCGAGCGCGATAAAAGGGGATGGCGAAGTACGCGCACCTAGTGTTCTCCCACTCCTCATGTCGGCAAGAATATCATCATTCTCAAGTGAATCTGGCTCTCGTTCCAGAACTGGGACAGGAACCCATCCTTCGGCGTAATAGGTTTGAATCGCTGGCAAACCGGTCGAGGTGAAACCAAAACCACCCAGATTTCCTCCGGGCACAATTTGGTGCGCGCTATCCCGAGCGCCCCAAGACACAAGCGATCTTATCCCGTATGAGTCTCCCCTCCAGCCAGCTGGTGAGAATACACTATCTACCAAAGATGAGCCTTGAACCTCAAGGACCCATGTACTTTGCTCACTGCTATCCGATGAAGAGACGATGTATTGGTACCGATAGACATTTTGTTGCGCCTCGGCTGAGGCGGCTACATTGATTTCGATCTCACTTGAGGATGGGAACCGAAAGATGTAGATGCTGTCTTGTCCAATGGCGTTGCTTGACCACAACAAGATCAGTGTCATTACAGCATAGCGACTTATCCAACGATTAACTATCATGATGTCATTTCATCCTTATGTGAAAGTGAGGGTTACTGATGGGATGTTCGAATATCTTTCCAGTGGTGAAGTCTCGAATCAATTTCCTTAGCTCTTCTTTTTTTCACAATATCCACGCAATCATTTTGTGGGTTGATCCCCTCGTCGTATTCAATATCAGCATGCTTCCCCTCTCTGTGTTCTGTATGGTTGGCTGCCCATTGGTTCTTATAGTCAAACATCCCGCCATACTTCAGGCTGATATCGTTCACCCGCAAACGCACACTATCATGGGCAGCAAAATACTTCGTGGCAATGCTGTCGATTGCCACGCGAAGTGATGGGATGGCATAGTGGTTACCGTAATGTAGAGAGGTAGGAGGTGTAGCATCGCATGTGTCCCAATCACCGGACGCCCCGACCTTGAGATAATAGGCACTCGTGGCAAGCGAATCAAGTCCAGCCACTCTCGTCGTCAAGGTCAACGTATCGGTCTTGGTCGTATCACTCACAAGCCTTGCCTTTATTCGTTCACTCCCTCCGAACTGAGATGCAAGGTATCTGAATTTGATTTTCCCCGTGCTGTCAGTTTTTGTTGTCAGAGTCTGCAATGTATCGGTGGAGTCGACAGGGAAAAAGTACGTTGCCATCGGTCTGTTGCCATTGTGAGAGTGACCGCCGCTATCAACAAGCGTCGGACGATCGACTTTGACAAAATAGTCAGGGATTGCCGTCTCTGCAAACTCCACGCTCATCGTCAGGTCGACGAAGTTCTTCTTTGATGTCAGGTTGTTCCATCTGGGATAGGTGGGATAGACTCGAAGAGAATCTGGTCTTTGGATTCTTAGTACCGTGTCGGCGTAACTGACGAGGGCGGAACATCCTTCAAGCGCATATGGATTGACAAGACATAGAGCATTTGCGGGCGAAGTCGACATTCCAACTCTCCACAATGAATCACCTGCGAGATATAAAGACAATGTGGGGCTGTTGTACTGCCCATGGTATGAGAAGCGAACCGTGTCTCCTGTCTCCACCGGACCCACATACAGCGTATCCTTTGGCTTGAACAAAGGGCAATTAGGAGGAATTTGCTGAAAACTCCAGTAGATCTGAACAGAAAATGGTGTCCCTAGGCAAGTATCAGTGCCGTTTTGAGTGAAGCTTCCGCTGCAGGTGAAGTAGCGAAGGACCGTTGTGGTGTCCGTATTCCCTTCCCACTCAACCTGCAAATATGCGCTTGATGCAGTGGGATTATTTGCTCTTGTTATGCCATCTGGAATTATTCTCAATGTCCCAGGCCGCGGAGCGATGAAGACAATTTCGCTAACGCCTGAGGTCGCGTCTATATAGGCCTGAATTTCCTCCGGTGTGAGTTGCCAGAGGGTTGAATCCTGAGCATGCAAGGGGGATTGATTGAGAAAGATGGCTAATGCCGTGACCGCAAGAATAACGGGGGGGGGGTAGCTTCATGTTAATGACTCCTGCAATGCTCAACTAATCGGAAGCTTGACTCTCACAAGTCAAGATACTCAGAGAGCTTGCACAATACAATACCGTGTTCACGGTATTGTATTCCAGCTTCTTGCAATCCCCGTCAATATTTCTATATTTGTGCATGACTTTTCCATCACACCGCGAGTAACATGCCCGCTATTGCTGCGATTGATGTCGGCTCCAACGGAATACGCCTTGCCATCGGCATGGCGAATGGCACCGAACCCCCCACCGTCCTTGAAAACATTCGTGAATCTGTCCGGCTAGGACAGGATGTCTTTACCAAGGGATCGATCTCTGAAGAGACCCTGGATAAAGCGGTCGAGTCGTTCAAGAAATTTCGGGCGATTATTGATCAGCACGCCGTCACCAATATCAAAGCCGTGGCGACGAGCGCCGCACGAGAAGCGATGAACCGTGAAATCTTCTGCGATCGGATCATGCAGGCAACCGGAATTGAAATCACCACCATCAACGCGGAAGAGGAAGCCCGTCTGATTCACCTCGGCATCGCTTCCAAAATCCCTCTGAAGAACAAGCTTGCGATGCTCATCGATATTGGCGGTGGAAGCGTTGAGATCACCCTGGCCGAAGGTGATACGATTATTGCGACCGAGAGCTTCCGCATGGGGGCTGTACGATTGTTGCAGGTGCTCGAAGAAAAAAAGCACGGTGAGAAGCGCTTCAACCAGCTCGTCCGCGAGTACGTGGAGTCTTCCCACAAACGAATTAAGAAAGAACTGGGTGGAAAGAAGATCGATGTGTGTGTTGGGACGGGCGGGAACATCGAGGCACTGGGTGATCTTCGAAAAGAGCTGTTGAAGAAAGATCGGAACACTGTCGTATCGCTGGAAGACCTCGAAGTGCTTTCAAAGAAATTGATAGGAATGACGTACGAGGCCCGCATTCAGGAACTCCAACTCAGACCCGACCGCGCGGACGTGATCGTGCCCGCATCCATGGTGTTGCACAAGATTGTGAAGCAGGCCGGGGTTGAAGAAGTGGAGGTTCCCCGCATCGGCCTGAAAGACGGGATACTCATCGACATCGTTGAGAACCTGTACGGCACAAGCAAGCAGGCGCACCGGGACCAGGTGACGGCCTCAGCGATGGCCATCGGACGGAAGTATTCGTTTGATGAACAGCATGGGACAACAGTCGTTCGACTGGCCGGAAAACTTTTTGATGATACACGGATGCTTCACAACCTCAACGGAGAGTACCGGCTGTTGCTGGAAGTGTCTGCGCTTCTTCATGATATCGGGCAGTTTATCAACACGACAGGACATCACAAACACACGCAGTATTTGTTGACAGCAAACCCGGTGATCGGTCTTACGCCGTCGGAGATGGTGATTGTTGCAAACGTCGCACGCTATCATCGAAAATCACTTCCTAAACCACAGCATGATACCTACAGTGCTCTCTCCTCAAAGGATAAGGTGGTTGTTTCAAAGCTCGCGTCGATTCTCCGCGTGGCGGATGCACTCGACAATGAACATGCATCGAAAGTTGCAGACATCGCCGTCGAATACAAAAAGCCGAAACTGACATTGAAACTGACAGGGGAAGGTGACATGCTTCTGGAACGGTGGGCCGTTGCACGCAAGTCGGGATTGTTTGAGGAGGTATTCAGCACGAAGATTGTTCTTGATGAATAAGCCTGGTCCAACTCATGAGTGTAAAGAAAAGAACGATCGACATTCAGCATCGATTTCGGAAAATAGGTCAAGGCCTCGAAGAAGAACTCATCCATCGCTGGGAAAAGTACGCAAGCAACCTCACGCGATGCAAACGGGGGTTCTCCGAGGATGCAGTGCATGACCTCCGTATCTCCTGCCGCCGCATGATTGCCATTCTGGACATACTCCTCCTGATCATCCCCGAGAAACAAACAAGGCGCTTGCGCCAATCGTTCAAGAAACACCTCGGTATTCTCTCTCCCCTGCGCGATGTGCAGGTACAACTTGCAGGGGTTCAGGATATGGTTCTCCGGTATCCTCAACTTGAAAAGTATCGTACTGTCCTTTTGCTTCGCGAACAACGGCTCAGGAAAAGACTGCAAAAAGATCTCAGGGGCCATGGGCCCGCGACATGGAAAGGAGAAATTCAGGCTGTGAAGGATTCCTTCATGCGAACCACATCCGATCCGCGGCTTCGCCATGCTGCCTTCACAGTGATGCATGGGGCCAGTGCAGCGCTGTATACAAGCGCAGTCAACACCCTGCGAAAGATCGATCCCACAAAAACGAAGACCATTCATCGCTTGCGCATTGAAGTCAAGAAGCTGCGCTACACCGTTGAGATTCTGGGACCGGTTCTTGGTCTTAGCTCCGCCAGGAAGGTGAAGGCGATGCAACAATATCAGACGAGGTTGGGGGACATTCAGGATATGGAAGTTCTGATAACAGGGCTGAATAGTTTTTCCGTCCATGTGGGACGGACGAATGGAGCTTCGCTTCGAACTCTCCGGGAAGAACTTGGTCAAATGAAAACCAAATTGATTGAAGAGTATTTGCAGTCCCGAGATGAATTGATGACCTTTTGGAGGCCACGATGAATGTCTATTTATTAAGGCACGCTATTGCCGTGTTGCGAGGAACAGAAGAGTACGAGCGGGATAGTGATCGTCCGCTGACTCCGAAAGGAGAGAAGAAAATGCACCGCATCGCCGAAGGAATGAAAGCGATGGGACTTTCCTTTGATGTCATACTTTCGAGCCCGGTGTTGAGGGCGAGGCAAACAGCTGAAATTGCGGCGGAAGTCCTGGGTCAGAAGAAACGGCTGGAGTTTCTCGAAGCGCTTTCCACCTCCGGCGATCCGGAAGATGTTGTAAACGCGATCCAAAAAAAATATACGTCATGTGAAGACATTCTCCTGGTCGGCCATGAACCCGATATGAGTGCGCTGATCTCAGTGCTTCTCTCGGGTGATGACAATTTAGCGATCACGATGAAAAAGGGGGGGCTCTGCAAGCTGACCATCGATGAAATCCAGTTTGGCAAGTGCGCAACACTGGAGTGGCTGCTGGCGCCAAAGCAGTTGATCCGACTCGCGTAATACTCTCTCAGGAATCTGGTTTTCCATTCTTCTCCTGCTTATCTTCACACATCAACAACCATTCGAATAAGGTCGCATGAAGCCGGGACTGCTTTCTGTCCTTCTCGCCTTGACAATGCCACCTGCTCTCCTCGCAGGAACAAATGGCATCCTTGAAGGAAATGTGAAAGACGCAAAAACCGGAGAACCATTGACCGGGGTGAATGTTGTGATCGTGGAGCTGCAGCAGGGCACGACATCCGATAGTGAAGGGCGCTACCAGATCCAAAACGTTCGCGCCGGCTCCTACCAAATACGTTTCTTCATCATCGGCTACACACCTCACTTGATCAAGAATGTCATCATCAACCCGGATCTTCGCACCCGTCTCAATATCGGCCTTGAAGTGGCGAGCATTGATCTCGATGAGGTTGTGGTCGTGCAGGAAAAACCACTTATACAAAAAGATGTCACCGGCACAACGTTCATTGTCGGAAGTGAGGAGATCGAGGTGCTCCCCATCGATGCGGTCACCGATGCGCTCCGACTAAAGCCGGGGGTTACTCTTGAAGGCAACGTACGGGGAGGGAAGTCTACCGAAGTTCTGTACCTGGTGGATGGTCTTCCCATCCAGGATGTTCTGGAGGGCGGTCTGGCCGGCACGTTGCCCAATAGCTCGGTGTTCGGCGCCAGTTTCTACGTGGGAGGGTTGGATGCCGAATATGGGAATGCGCTTTCAGGCGTTGTCAACATCGTAACCAAGACGGGAGCAAGCACCCACAAGCTTGTTGCGCGTGCGGACAAGGATAATTTGTTCGGAGGAACACAAAACAGTCGCACCACGGAATTTGAGCTTGCCGGAAATGGTCCTCTGGTGGAGAACAGACTTTACTACATCGGTGCATTCAACGGGCAGTTGTCTGATACGAGGTGGTGGCAGGATTTTGACATGTTTTTCAAGAGTCCCATCGATAAGCGGTTCAGCGGGTTTGGCAAACTCGATTACCTCTTTTCCCCAACGCTCAGGTTGGGATTACAGGGTCTCCTGAATGTCCATGATTGGCGCGACTATGAATTTAACTGGCGGTACAATCTTGGCGGGCTTCCGACGCAGAAACGATCCGCTTATCGCTTTGCCGCAATCCTCTCTCATTCAATCAGCGA
>DASWHW010000169.1:0-12693 GCA_036397975.1 Bacteroidota bacterium | reverse complement strand
GCAGGTATTGGTTATTCTTCCAGCGGAACTAAACCAGGATCAGCGCGGATACATTATCAGTCAACTTTCGACCTGGCAATTAGAGGCCCGGGCATTCCAAAAGAAATGAGGTTGTGATGATTAAACTGGCGTATGGAGGATTGGTGATGCTGGAAGTGATAGCGGTTTATCTTTTCCAGGCTATGTTTCAAATATCATCGGGTGATGCACCACTCCCCGTGAATCCAGTTTACGCAGCTTTGTTGGGACTGTTGAACCTGGTCATTATAGGTATCGGATTTATCACGTTTCGTAGCTCTGAGAAGATGACAAACCTGTTGCACAAGATGGATAGGAGATTGGTGCGGGTAGAAACGAAACTCGGTATACTCGATAAAGAGGAGGGAGAATGACACTATCAAAGAAAATATTCATCTTACCGGCGCTCGGTTTGCTGGCTCTCATCGTAATGGTTCTACGTTCATGCAACGATGACCCGATTCCCATTCCGGTCGGGAACTACGTGAAGCCTGTTGAGAAGGACACCTTCCGACGGAACAAAACCTTTGAGGAGGTTCTTCCTCTCCGGAATGAAGAAGTTGCCGGCGTGCTCGATGTTGTTGTGCGCGACACGATGAAGGTCGGGGACAGTGTTGGAACGGTAAAAGAAATTCCCATTCGTGTCGTGATACCGCGAGACGGCACTCCTTACGTGAAGATTGGAAAAGATTCGATCGGCATCCCGTTGGGATCCTCGGTGACGACAGAGTATACGCCGTTTGAAGATCCGCTATTGGATTTCCGGTTTGACGTGCTTCCAGGCGCCGACGTGAGCCTGCCGATAGTGCAGCTCTCGCCGGTGCTCAACGTAACGGCGTTGCAACTCTTCCATGTTGTTCGTCTCGGGGCGGGGGTAGATAGGTTCGGGTTCGGTCCGGTTGCAGCGTGGGAAGTGTGGAGGGAATGGAACGTGGTTGCGAAGTGGACCGTGGTGGCCTTCCAGGAAAAACGCCAAGCGCAAATTGGGATTGCCTACCGGCTATGAAGTGAACGCGAGGAGCAGGAGAAGCAGGACCGGCGGCGCGAGATAGATGAGAGCATAGGCAGGGCGAAAGCGCCGGTCATGCTCTTTTATTTTTTGTGAGGCGAGTGCCATGTAGATCAGCAGAACCATCGCCGCCAGTATCATCTTCAAAGCAATCATGTTTTTCTCCCTGGATGTAATGTAGTGACTCTCCGGTAAAAATAGCAAGATCCGGAATAAGTTTCCTGCTCGGGAACGTGAGAACCTTCCGCCATAAAACCACCTGATACGGACGTAGCTGCCAGCGTTGGGCAACCTGGTACGAGGGCAGATCCGCTTCAATGTCACGCAGGAGGAGCACAAACGCAGGACCGAGTTTTTTTCGGAGTCTACGTAAGGTTTGCTTCATCCCTCTGGACAAGTTTGAGGATGCGAGCTTCAGTTCTTCGCTGCCGTTCATAGTGTTCACGATGGATAGCCTCTTTTTCGTCGAGGAATTGACGGACTTCGGGCTTTAGAACGTATGGCCGGGTGTAGATTTGGTTGATAAAGTTGTTGAGGTTTGCCCGGTCAGCCTGGAGGATTTCAGCAATGTTTGTGATGGTGACAGGTGGATCGACGTTCAGCAATTCGGTAAGCTTTTCGATGGTTCTCTCGCCGTGCCGGCCGCAGAAATTGGAAATGCGGATGAAATTAGGAGTTCTTTGCATTATTCCCCCTGTGGAAGCATCCTGTAAGGGGGTTCAGGACGGGTGAATCTACGCCATAGGATAGGTAGAAAAATTCCACTTTTTTACCCGTGAGGCTTGACAAAGTACAGGAGATTGGTTACACTCAATCCAGCGGCAAGACCTAATAATATATAACACGTCAAATTCCTCACTCATCTGAGTGGGTGAACAGACTCGATTGAGTAACCAAAGGTTCTTGCTGTTGTTCGGCAAGAACCTTTTTCGTTGTTGGTTCCTTGCCTCAAATGTGTGAGCGGTGAACATCATTTGTGGGTAAAGATACGATCCCAGGGTTTCCATGCAACCCTGCCAACAGAAAAGTAGGGATTACTCAATGGACGATTTCACAATCTATCACGTGCCGGACTATTTTCCTTCCTATCCCGCACTCGTCACCTTCGTTCTCCACGCACTCAATACTCACCACAACATTCCACTTAATCGCGTCGAGAAGTATACAGGGATTCCTCTGAGCAGACTTTCGGAGGCGCGGAAGGTCCGATCGGACCGGAAGCAACTGATGCTGGACGTGAACGAGTATCGCATTCTTGCGTGTCTCTGTTTTGAAAACAACGCGGTTGCTCTTGGCCTGGCAATGTTGCGGTTTGGTGTAACCGATTGGGTGCGCGTGCACGTGCGGGACTTAGACAAAAAACTCTGCGAAAATGCCCTGGACTCTGCAATATCACTACTCAATACAGTGAAGGAGGAGCTATGACAAAGATCTCCACCATTCCACCGATGAAGGATGCGGATAAATTGGCGGCGCTGAGAAAATTGGAACGCAGCGTAAAGGCTGCTGATCGTTTGGTTGAATCGTGTTCCGAAAGTTTGAAGGCAGCAAAAGAAGAGCGTAGCGTTGCCATAGAGAGATTGAGAACGGCAAGTGACGAACTCGGACCAAGAAGAATTATTTCCACCGGTTGCAGGAGATTAGGCCACTCCACTTTCTTAACCACGGAAAGGTTCTTGTGGCCTGTCCCCTTGAGGAGTGGCCTCTCACACAGCCAAACAGGGGGATGGGGAGAGTGATCGGGGCAAATAACGGAGGCGAGGCTCCGTGCACGTGAACCTAACTCGCCTCACATTTTTATTACAAACCATTTTTAATAGAGGAGGTTACGATCATGAACGCAGGCGGCGGACACATAGGACTCGACAGCCGTACAACGGTGGGGCCTAAAATATCCAACTTTGATATCCAGCGCCGAACTATAAATGGCATGCTCGCATCGTACAAACAACTGTTGAAGGCACTGGAGGAAGCATGCAATCCATTTCTTGAGCCAAAAAAGGAAGAGCAGATTGTTGAGGACAAGGAGTTGTTGTTAAAGCCTCAAAGTCCGTTGCTCGATGCATTGAGT
Organism: Bacteroidota bacterium; assembly: GCA_036397975.1. Lineage (GTDB taxonomy): Bacteria > Bacteroidota > Ignavibacteria > UBA10030 > UBA6906 > SZUA-287. Next base: position 9,595 of record DASWHW010000169.1, on the reverse strand, counting down.
TATTGGATTTCAGAACTGGAGGACTTAGAAAAGCAAACAGGGAGTATCATTGAACGTCTTGTGCGCTGATGGCGCACATGAACAAGGGAACACGAAAACGGATACTGCCGATTCTGATACAGCGTGATGGCAGACGGTGCAACGTGTGCAAGGATACAGAGCGTGAGCTCGTCATTGATCACATCGACAATGACGATAGCAACAACGAGTTATCGAACCTGCAGGTGTTGTGCCGTCGCCATAATTATTTGAAGAATCCACGACGGAAGAAGGGGAACCATTCGCATGTGTGTGTGTGTGTGGGTGTGTGTGTGTGTGGCAATGTGAGTGCGAGCGTGGATAGGCTTGAACAGCGGAAATCGGCTGAATTGGAGAAAAGTCAGGTAGCTGAACCATCGTTCCGACACTGGCTTTATTGGGAGATGAAGCAACAGGGGATGATGAAAGCGGAGGACGCCTTGAATGCGGGGGCGGAGGTTGCACAGTGTAGTCAGGAGACTGTGAGGCGTTATTTGAAAAAGGTATGCAGCATCGCTGGTATGTACGACGTGGTCGACGGACTGATTCAATTCAAACACAACTATGCCAATCACTTCAACGGGAGAAAAGGAAATGCCACTAAGAATAACACGAGTACCAAAGGTTAAGGAGATGGAAGAAGAGGCCCGGCGGATTGCGGACCGGTTTCACCTGGATGGAGTTATCATTGTGTTCCCTACGCCGCTGGGGTTTCGTACCGCGTGCAGTGTGAACCATCCCCCTTTGTACATCGATGTTGACTCTGTGAGAGAAGCATCTGAGAGATTGGATGTTGTGGTATCGGCGACAAACCGGAGAATGGAAATGCGAAGGATTAGACTGGAACAACTAGGACCTGCTGTGCAATGATTACGCTTGACGTATTTGTTCGGGAGGTGCATCGGGCAACGTCGTTTGACGATCCGCGATCTTTGAATATTTGCAAGTGGCTAATGACACATGGCGGTTCTTTCCATGACGAGAGGTTGAGGGAACTGCATGAGATGGTAATTGCCGCGATAACGACGGAGAGAGAGCTGGTTGCTTTTACAACGTGGCTTCTTTCACAAAAGGACGACGGTGCGATCGAGGCATATCCGGATGCCAAAGAGATGAAGGAGTTATTGCATGAGTACAGGCTGTTGCACACACCGAAGCCGGACAAACAGGAATCGTGGCGAGATCCGCACAGAACAACTGAGCAAGAATCCCGGCTGAACGAGCTACTGAATTGGTGGAATAGGGTGCTCACTCTGGAGGGAAGAAAACTGATTAAGGAAAAGGTGATTGACAAACTGAAGCGTTCCGGCAATCTGAGCATGGCGTTATACCTGGAGTGTTCGAACAAATGGGACGATGTGGAGCGATCGCCTGTGATACTATCACAACTAATGGAAATGCGGAAATGCGAAAAGGTATTGGAATAGTCATTCGGGGGGTGCTTGTGTACATCATCCTGTCGGCCGCCTGCAGCGTTGTGGTTGGTAATCTGATTTGGGCGACGCGGGTAGTGTATTGGACATATGGGCTTATTCTCTCGTGGCTATTTTCCACGACTCTGGCAGCGATCATCGCACACCGTTTACTATTACACTTACGGAGGCTCTATGGGACAAAAGGAGAACCAGGAGAAGCGGCAACGGCGGCTTCTCCGAAAAGAGTTGGAGCGGACAGGGAAACTACGACGCTACGTTAGCAGGGAACAGGAACGATCGTTTAAGCGACGAAAGGAGGGGAAGCGATGATAGACGGAATAGTGGTGACATCCTTCATCCTGTGCACAGCAATGGCCTACGTGTACGGTGTTCGAAACGGGAAACGATGGTCACGGATGGTCGCGCATGACCTCGAGGTAAACCGAATTAGCGCTGACTTCGCAATTCCACCGCCGTACACTGCAGAGGCGTTGCGCAATGCCATTACGGCGACGGTTGTACGCATGGCGGTGAAGATGGCGGCCGGCGCCGACGTGATGCGCTACCCGTTCTACGATCTGCGCGGTCGACACCGCTATAAGGTGACAGTGTACTTTGCTGCGTCGCAGGGGAAGCGAAAGATATCGGAAGAGGCAAAGGGGCCGGCTTTGCCAGCCCGACTGCGTCGTTCAGGCGGGCAAGTGGCGGATCCTCACAATTCACCATCACGGTTGACCATCAATTGACGGTCTATGACCCATAGGGAGGCGATATGTTAGCTCACAGTGGTATCATTCATGTGCTCTACGGTGGTTTTCTTGGTTGGGATGGTGTTGTTGGTTCACTGCTGCCGGACATGCTTGCCGTGATAGGAGTACTGCGGCTGTGGTTCCGGAGCAATAGAGAGACTTACCCATCGTGGTGGTTATACATGCCGCCGTTGGCAAAGGTATGGTATGATGTGATGCACACGTTGCCATTTTTCGCGATGGTAGCGTTGGGTGAAACAGTTGTGCGGTTCGGTATTAACGTGCACTGCTTTACAACTGGCGGGGTGCTCTCACCTGGGTTCGTGTCATTCTTCCCATACGTTGCCGCGGGCTATCTGACGCACATTATCGCTGATGTGTTCACGCACAGGAAGCATTTGGGCGAGTTCATTGGCGGTACTGGAGGACCGATCGTAGGGGTGGACTGGTACAAGACGCGATTTTACTGGGCGGAGTGGGCAGGACTCGGGTTGGTCGCTTTTGTGGTTTGGCTATTCCAGTGGCCGAATGTTCTGTTATGGTGGTTGTGATGGGAAGAAGTAACATCGGCTGGACGGACAAAGTCTGGAACCCCGTTACGGGCTGCACAAAGGTCTCTACGGGCTGCAAGCACTGTTATGCAGAGGCATTTTCCGAGCGCTTCCGGGGGGTGAAGGAACATCCATACGAGCAGGGATTTGATTTAACGCTTTGGCCAGAGAGGTTGAAGATGCCATTGCATTGGAAAAAGCCGTGTCGAGTGTTCGTGAACAGTATGAGCGATCTATTTCATGAGGACATTCCAGACCAATTTATCATCGAAGTGTTTACCACGATGTTGCTTGCGAAACAACACATCTTCCAGGTACTCACAAAACGCGCAGAACGGATGCAGTTGTTCTTTGGAGGACTGTATGTCCATCCCACACCGAATCTACCATCGGAAAACGTATGGATGGGTGTTTCGTGCGAGAATCAGGCAATGGCGGATGAACGCATACCCTTTCTGCTTGCAACACCGGCTCACGTTAAGTGGGTAAGTGCAGAGCCACTACTGGGGCCAATCGACTTTGGAAGGTGGATGCCAAATCTCGATTGGGTTGTTGTCGGTGGCGAGAGTGGTATTAAGCACCGCACATGCGAGCCGGAATGGATATATGACATCGTGAACCAATGCAGCGTTGCCAAAGTACCGGTGTTTGTGAAACAGGATAGCGGATTGTTTCCCGGCAAACAGGGGAGAATATCAAGCACGAACTGGATCCACGAGTATCCGCTGGAGGCGTTATGAGCGATGAACCTTTTTTTGATGACGACATTGAATACGCGGACCAGAGTTGCCCGAAATGTGGGGGTTACGATGTTCTGCGACAAGACTGTACGGCGATCCACTGCGACGAGGGCTACGTTGATGAACATGAGACAGACGCCATAAACTATGCACCGGGCGAATACGTAAAATGCGATGAGTGCCGTGGATACGGTTGTCATATTTGGTGTCGCACGTGTGGATGGGACGTTCTCGAACAACGGTTTCTCAGCAAAAAGTGTGAGGATGAGTTCAGTGCACGCGAAGAAGAAGTGAGACAAAAGTAGACAAAAGTAGACAGAAAAAGAGTTGCGGCGGAGAGAGGGCAACAGTAGCTAAGTTGGGAAGCAAGAAGCGAGTTACGGGGAAAAAGGAAAAGATTCTGCGCGATGCAGTGTCTCACGTCCAGAGCAAAAATGTAGACACTGTTTTTGTTGCGACGGAAGCACAGGTAGCCTTCCTACGAGCCATTGCCGAGTACGATTCGCAGAAGCGAATAACGGTCAATGCGATATGCAAACGAGCAAAGGTAAGCCGTGCAGCCTACTACAAGTGGAGGGAGCACCCTGGATTCGGGGAATGGCTCAACTCGAATCGGGACAGGCTCTTCCAGGCGGAGATGGTATTTGTCGATCGTGTACTGCTGAACAAAGCAAAAGCCGGTGAACTATCCTCTATTCGCGTGGCCTATGAGAAGCGTGGGGAGCTGCACAAGAGAATGGATATTGATTTCCAGGGGCGAGTACCGGTGGAAAACGACATGCTGAAAGTGATGGAACTGTTCAACATCGTAAAGAGAATGCTGGAAGGATGAGCAAGAAAAGACGTATTTGGTCGAGAGAAGACATTCAGACCCTTCGGGAGCTATACGAGGGCACACCTGTATTGGTCCTGGGTAATGAAGGAACTAACCGTCAGGTGAACCGGAAGCCTAACATCATCGTCTACCCTGCGAACACGGTAATGGCGAACGGGAATTACCATGCTGCCGGTTCGAAGGTTGCGAAGCAGATATTTGAAAAGTACGGAATTGCGGAATGGCGATCGGGTATTAATTCACAAATCATCCGGCGAGACGGTGTGACGGTACAGGTGTTTCCCACCGGTGCACCGAAGGAGCACGGGTTTCCAAAAATAACAGGAGATGCACTCTGATGGACAATTTTATACACTGTCCCTGCCCAATATGCAGTCGCGCGGCACGGGAACTTAGGCATTGTGCTTGCGCAATGTGCCGTCAATTAGGAACCAAACAGGAAGCGGCGAACGAAGCTACATACGAAGCTGCATCAAGGATGCTGAAACGTGCACCAAAATCTGTCACGCTCAGCTTTAAGGAGCAATGCGACACGCTACGGAAAGGCGTAAAGGAGTTGGGGCGCTTGACGTTGGAACTGAAAGAACAAAACATGTTCCAATGCGTGGAGGATTATCCAGGTCAACAGGGAGAGATGAAGGCCAACATTATGCTGGCGTACCGGCATCTTGAGGATGCACGCATGAGAATTGGAAAGGTTTTACAAAGTGCCGACGATGGCACTTCGGTTTATGACAAGAACACCAGTGGACAGTAAGCGCTACGGGCTATCCAAACCCATGATCTTCGATGTGCAGAACAAAGGCTCGAAGGTAGTGGCGACATTCATCCGGTTTGAGACGGTGCATTTCGAACGTGAGGACTTTGAGAACGCTTCGTTTGCCACGTTGGCCGATGAACAGGAGGCAGAACGCATCGAGGTACTACGAAGCTGCCTCAAAAAATGACCATCCGTCGACCGGTGTTGCGATATTACGGTGGGAAGTACATACTTGCACGCTGGATAGTTTCGAATCTTCCTCATCATCGAGTGTACTGCGAACCCTATGGCGGAGCCGCAAGTGTTCTGATGCAAAAACCACGAAGCTATGGAGAGATATACAACGATATTTATGAGGACGTCGTTGCGGTATTCAGGGTCCTGCGGGACCCCGAGAAGGCAAAGCAACTGCAAGAACAACTGCACTGGACTCCATTTTCCCGGGCTGAATGGGAATTATCATACCAACCATGCGACGACGACATTGAGCACGCACGCCGAATGATTATCCGGAGCTACATGGGTTATGGTTCTGACAGCGTGATGCGGAAGAGCGGATTCAGGCTGGATGGAAACCGCTCTGGGGCGTCACCGGAGAAAGACTGGCGGAACTACGCCAAGCATGTAACGATGTTTGCGGAACGGATGCGGGGCGTGGTGATAGAATCGCGGCCGGCGGTCGACATCATAAAGCAATTTGACATGCCTGAAACCCTCTTCTACGTTGATCCGCCTTACTTAAAAAGTGCGCGAGCGAGTCAGAAAGAACGATACATTCACGACATGGAAATCAAAGACCATCGTGACCTTGCGTCTGTTCTCCGATCGGTGGTTGGCATGGTTGTACTGAGCGGGTATGAATCGCCGTTGTATGACGAGTTGTACCACGGCTGGGAGAAGATTAGCCGATTGCACTGGCGACAATCCAAAATGAAGAGCAGAGAAGTGCTATGGCTCTCTCCGAACATCGACCACGGGCTGGGGTTGAACGTATGAACTATAAGAGGCTAAGATGACTGAGCAAATTGAAGGAGCAAGAACGCTGGCAAGTTGGTTGACGATACCGAGAGTGCTTCTTGACCAAATGCCGATTGAATGGCGATATGAATGGGTGAAACTGATGGATGAGTTCAACGAAACCTGGGATTGGGTTCCTGACGGCATACAGTTTTATGTGAATGCACGACGAAGCGGCAAGATGGTTGAATTGCCAGAGCATTTGTGCGAGTACCGGCGTCCGATGTATGAAGAATTGGAAAAGATCAAACGACACCAAGTATGAGCAACATTCCCTCTGAAATACTTGCCGGCTCCGGGTATGAGACACCGCGAGTTGCCTACGAGATGCTATCGCGCGTGATGAAGAGTACTGCCCGGCGAAACCCGTTGAAGCTGATGGAGGCCGGTGTACTGAAGATTATCGACAAGGAGGCGCAACTGCGTCCATTGATTCCCTCGTTCACGCAGAAGCGGTTACTTCACGTGGTCCGGACCGTGCAGGAAAGGAACTTGCCAGTACGCATCCACGGATTGAAGGCACGGCAGGTATATTTCAGTACGGCAGTGGAGGCGATATTCTACTGCATCGTTGCGAACACGCCGAACAAACGCGGGATGGTATTGGCCGACGACGTTCCGGGATCGGAGTACTTGTTCAAGATGCAAAGCGTGATGCACGAGGAGTTGAAGAAGGATTTCCCGTTTCTCGTTGCCGACACCAGGCGCGAGACGATACAGGGCATTGAGTTTGATGAGCTGCGCAGTTCCGTGATAACCCAAACGGCGCGCAACCTACGTGCTGGCCGCAAGTACACGTTGCACCTGCTCCATCTTTCCGAAAGCGCCTTCTATCCCGACTATGACACTCTCACCACGGGACTCTTCCAGGCAGTGCCAAATGAACCGGGGACGATGATAATAAACGAGAGCACGGCGAACGGTATGGCTGGCGGATTTTACAGGGCGATCATGGCGACGTACACACCAAACGGGACGTGGGACAAGGAACTGAAGGCTTACACCGCTCCGAGTGGATGGGTGTTGTTGTTCATTCCGTGGTACGAGCACCATGAGTACGTGCTGAGCGAGGAGCAATCTCTCGATGGCATTAGGTTTGCAAGCGCCGAGGAGGAGAAACAATTTTTCGCGGATGAGCGAGCACTCCGGCAAATGATAACCGAGTATCACGTGAGTGAAGGCAAAACGGAGGACGTTGCGGGCTTGGTGCAACGCCAACTGAATTGGAGACGGGACTGTATACGCGGAAGGTGCAAGGGTGAATTGCGTGTGTTCGACCAGGAGTACCCGGACAGCGTTGAGACGGCGTTCATTGCAAGCGGTCGACCGGCACTGAACATTGCCGTGGTGATGAAGAATCTGAAACTCACGCGCTACAAGAAACCGAAGATGATTGGGAACCTGGAGTGGGTGAATCACTACAAGTTGGGGGGCGAGGTCTTGTACGGACCGCACATGGTAAACGGTGTGTGCCTGAACTTCAACGATCTGCGTGTGCAGTTTAACGAGGAGCCCCTCGGACTGTGGAAGGTGTACCGAAAGCCTGAACCGGGATGGGTGAACCGCTATTGCATCGGCGCTGACGTTGCGGAGGGATTAGAGCAAGGCGACTTTGACGCTGGGTGTGTGATCGATCGCTTGCAGCAATCGGATTCTCACACCGAGTTTGTTGAGGTAGCAGCGACACTACTGGCGCACCTGGACGTTGACCTGTACTCGATGGAGCTGGTGAAGATGGCGCTATATTATCACAATGCCGTGTTGAACATCGAGCGCAACAATCACGGACTCGCTGTTATCAATAAGGTGCATCAGATTTACAAGCGCCTGTACTTCCGGGAGGATTTTTCGAAAGGATTTCCGGAAGTGACATCGCAGATAGGATTCCTGACGACAGAGCAAACGAAGAAGAATCTTGTGGACACGCTGAACGAATGGATAAGAACGGAAATGCTGCGCTCTTCCGACCCGGAGTTTTGGGGACAGGCGAAAACATTTGTGAAGGATGCCCGTGGTCGGATTGGTGCACAGGGAAAGCGTGAGGACCCGGCAACGCCGACGTTTGACGACCAGGTAATGGGGCATGGTATTGCGCTCATGACGCACATTTGGATGCCAACACCGCAGAGAGAAAAAGTACTGCTGACCGGATGGCGCAAGAAGCTACAGAAAAAACAAACCACATCGAAAGGATCGATGGCCGTATGACAACAGCAATAAGTAACGAATTGAGTGCGTGTCCATTTTGCGGGGGCACTGATCTGGGGTTTATCCTGGAGAGCGGCGATGTTGGCGTTCGCTTTAAGGTTTACTATGGCGGTGGTTCAGCCGAGCAAAACAAACTGGTCTGTAGATGGCTCGACTTGAGGACATCGGAAGACGTCGAATGACGACAGAGCGCCAGGTCTTAGATGCTTTGAACCAGATGCAACAGAAACTCTCTGGGGCAAAGCTGTTCTTTTCCCTGCGTCCAACGTTCGAGACTGGAGCGCTGCAAAGCGTGAAGGTGGAGATATCTCTCCGAAGACACGAAATACAGCGATTTGAGGAGATGCTTCAAGCAAGCAAAGAAAGTGATTGACATTCACATTCGGAAATTAGTATCTTGACTCAAGAGACGATATAGCTTACACCAGTCCTGTTTGTAGAGATTCTCACAAAGGGGCTTTCACTCGAAGGAGTGGGAGCCCCTTTTTCTTTTTGGTGCGCATGACAGATCAGATTAATCACGTTGACGTGCTGAACAAAACCTTGACGATGTACAAGGAAGCTCAGAACTTTTGGCGTCCCGTGAACCTGCTGCGTTTGGAAAGCTACGATATGATTTCCGGCGGGCAGTGGTTGAAAGCCGATTACGATTATCTGATTGCCAACCGTCGCACTGCCGACGTGTACAACTTTCTCCTGCCTATTGCCCTTGCACTCTCCGGAACCGAAAAAACCAACCGGCAAAGTCTGCGTGCCTATCCCATTGGTGAAGGGGATGAGCAGCTTTCGGAGATCCTCACGAAAACTATCCGGTGGTCATTCGATCGGTGCGACAAAGAATTTCATTTTTCCCGTGCATGGCTCGATGCTGTTATTGGGCGCTTCGGGTGGATGAAAAGCTACTGGAGTAACGAGGAGGACCCCGAGGGTCTGTGGCACACTGCATGGCACGATCCGATGCGGATCCTGATCGACCCTGAAACACAAGCGGTCGATTTCAACAAGACATGCGGATGGCTCTTCGACACGACCTGGTTGAAGGGGGAACAGATTGTGAATCTCTACGCCGGGGACGATGCGGACATTGCCGAGGCGATGAACGAGCAACTGCGGATACTCGAGGGCCGGAACGGTTCGCCGCGCATGGGAGTGAGCTGGAGAGACAAGTTCAATTTTATTATGAACGCGATCACGGGTACCACCACGGACGATGCGATCGACACCGAGTGGATGGACATTCGCAACGGCTACTACCGGGTGATTGAGCAGCACGAGCGCCGCCATGAGTACCATCAATATCTT
>DASWHW010000168.1:0-4966 GCA_036397975.1 Bacteroidota bacterium | reverse complement strand
ACCAACTTGTTATTTGATTTCTTAAGTTGCTCGATCGTCCTCTTGAATTCATCGACCTGACTTCTCGCTTCCTCTTTCGCAATGCCGTATTTTTCCTGTAGCTTTCCTACGTGTTCTTCATACTTGCCGGCGATGGTCGCAAGATCATCATTCATTATCTTTCCCCAATGCTGCATGGCCTTCCCTCGCCGTTGCTTCCACTGACCTTCAGTTCGATCCCAACTCATTTCGTACCTCCTTTTATTATGAATATATGGTTTGGATTTTTCAAATCCGTGCCTCAGGGAGGAACAGTTCTTCATAGAAACACACGAAGAAGTATATCTATGATTGGGCTGGAATGAATCGACCGAAAGGATGAAAGGGTAGTTAATCCCTTGAGAACAGAGAATATTTCAGGCCAAGTCGAAGGGCTTCAGAGTTGCATTATGGATCTGCGTAGGCGGGAGGAATCGTGTTGAATTACGATATCGCTTCGTTGTGGGTGTGCTTTGCTATCTGCAGGCGACTGTGCAATGCCAGTTTTTCCAGAATGTTATGCACATGACTCTTTACTGTGTATGTCGCAATATTAAGGCGTTGGGCGATTTCCTTGTTGCTGAGACCGTCAGCAATCAGGGCAATAATTTCCCGCTCACGTTTCGTCATTTTCACGGCTTTGAACGGCTCTCCCCTTCCTTTGCTGATCGCATTCTCAACAATATGAGAAAACAGTGAGCCAGCCAACACTGGCGGAAGAACTTTTTCCCCACGAGCCACCGATCGTATTGCGGCGAGAAAGTCCTTCACCGTCGCATCTTTCAGAATGAAACCCGATGCCCCTGCCTCCATACATTCAACAACGTCCGACTGAGTAGGGATGAGTCCCATCCCAATTATTTTGATCGTGGGAAGTTCCTTCGTCAACGTTCCTACAGTGCGCAAGCCATTTTGATTTCGTAAACCAAGATCCATGAGAATCAGGTCGGGTCTTGCATCGCGTACTTGCTGGAGAGAATGGTGATTCCCGTCCGAGGCTGCCACAACCTTGAAATCTTTTTGCCCCTTAAGAGTCATAACGATGCCCTCACGCAAGAGCCGGTTATCTTCAATCAATAGAATCCGGATATTCTTCATGGGAATAGTGATGATGGCGTTTGGTCAGAATGCTCGTCAGTGAAGATACACTATTCATCATTGAGGTGTTCAATCAATCCGGCGGCAAGAGATTGGGTTCTTTGATCGCGGCCAAGCAGGTCTGGCAGTAGCAACACCGTCTGGAATTCCTCAAGTGCTTCTTGCTCACGATCTTGCAGCATGTAGAGTTCCCCCAACACGAAATGGTGCCGGATTACACCCGGTGCAAGGGAGATAGCCTTTTTGAGCGAAGTCTCGGACTCTTCATATCCACCTTCCGGGAGACTGCCGAGAAACACTGCTGCCAATTGACGTTCAATCCAGCTTATTTTCCCTAACGCCATATAGAATGAACCCAGAATTGAATGCGCAATATCATCGGCAGGATTGAGGCTGATGCTGCGATCCAGTTCTTGCTTTATCAATTGACAGAGTTTGACCTTCGTCTTACTCCCCTCGAACATAGCAATGTTTCCAAGTGCTGCTGCCCGCCAGGTGTGGCCTTCCGATTTCATAGAATCGGCATTGATACAACGATACGCAAATGCTTCGGCCTGACGATAGAGATCGAGCGTCTCTTCCTCTGGCGATACATCGGCTATGCAGACATAAACCCGTGCCAACCGCCAAAGCACATCCGCCGAGTCAGTTGACGTGGCAAGAGCGGAATCGTACATCGCTTCGGCAAGCCGGTAGTTAATCCGAACGAACTCCTTGTCCCCTCTTTCAATTGACGATGGCGGAGAGATCGGAAGAACCAAGAGTAGAATGCCAAGTGATGTGGCTGTCATGATAAACAGTCCAATTTAGAAATCTAGATAACAACACCCCTGTTCAAAACAATTCAGATATCCACTCTATTTTCCTTCGGCGAGAAGATGGGTAAGAAACCGAACGCCGTTCACCCATTCGAAGAGCCACACTTCCACCCACTTCAACGGATTCCAGAGATGGAGATACCATTTGCGCCAGATGCGCTGGGCATACGATCTTGTGTATGCGCCGGCAAACGGGTTGTGCTTCTTGAACCAGAGCTGTAGGACAGAGGGCACCTTGAGTTCCGGCATGTCATCCCGGAGTTTCCTGTAGAGCACGGCAAGTTCACGTGCCTTCAGGTCCCGCCAATCGATGACCCCCTGCTTTGTGTTTGCAATAAGATCGTGAAGAGCGTCTTCAACCTTACTCTTTGGACGACTCCGAAGCCATACCTCTTCCAATTGGAAGAAAAGCTTCCCGAGTCCCCATAGCCGTTTGATGATGGTGGCGAAGCGGTTGGACCAGAAGTGAACAACTCCCTCGCGTTCAAAACCAGATCGCCGGTCATCGCGATGCCGTGTCGTCCAGAAGCCGCAATTCATCGGGTGCAAGCGTTCCACTCGCGACGCATACAAATATGCGGCAAAGAAGAAGAGTCGGTTCCAGTAATACGACCAATCGTGCCGCCACGTCTTCAGCACCTCGACCATATGCTCGGTGGAGTAGAATTGATCCCATGCCTTCCGGTATGAACCCATGAGTTCTTCGCTGGTCATGCGTTCCGGCGCGACGGCAACGTGGGCTGAATCGTACGTATTGAAATCTGATTCCATCCACCGGCGTTCATGCCACCATCGTTGATGATCTTTCGAGCCGGGAAGAGGTGACAAAATATAAAAGGATGCTGAATCAAACCCGATACGCTGAAGCTCAGCGACATCTTGCTTAATACTTGATGTTGTATCAAACGGGAGACCGAGAATGTATCCGGCATGACAAGCAATGCCGAGCGAGTGAAGGTGAGTCGCAAGACCCTGATACTCCGAAACCTGATTCTGATATTTACCCTGTGAGCGCAGGTTCTCGCGGTTCACGCTCTCGACACCGAAGAATGTCTGGTTGCATCCTGCCCGCGCAGCAAGTACAAAAAAGTCTCCGGGGGGCATCTTTCGCGCGGCGAGATCGCTTTGCATCATAAAAGTGAAGGGGATGTTCTCCTCTTCCCGCAAATGAATGAGACCGGTAAAAAGCTCACGCCATCGCGGATTGCGTGCAATATTGTCATCCGTGAAGAAGCTATGGATTATTCCAGCCTCATGATAGTTACGGCGGACAAACTCAACAACTTGCTCCGGTTCTCTGCAACGCATCGTTCGGCCCTGGACATTGATGATCGTGCAGAAGTCGCACGTGAAGACGCATCCACGACCGGTGTCGATGGTACTGTACGGCGACGCAAACCCCTTGAGATCAGCCTTTGTGAGACGAGGCGTGGGAATGTTCGAAAGATCGGGGGTTGGAGTCAGGAAATTGTAGAGGGGCTCCGCCTTTTGCCTGAGGACGTCCTCAATAATAGAAGGCAGACGCTCACCCTCCACCTCTCCGGCAACAAGCATTATTCCCTTGCACATAGCTTCCCTGAGATCCGCGGTAAGACCAACCATGGCAAGCATGCCACTGATGTGAAAGCCCCCGATCATGACAGGAATGTTTTGCGGTAGGAACCACGAGGCGATGTCTTGCGCCCGGGGGAACTGATTCGACTGAACGCCGACAAGCATGACGATCGTTTTCACACCGGGTACTCTCGATCGCTTCATGATCTCCTTCGCCGGGACCCTTTGAATTGCCTCATCAACCAACCGAACATTAATCGGCAAGTCTTTGAAAAAAGGGTAGTTCACAATATCACGTGCCAGCGTACCCATTTGTGTGAGGGTGTTGCTGCGAATAACACCCACCCGCATTTGGATGGGATAACCGTCATCGGTGTAGTTTGTCGGACGGATTAGTGTCATATCCAGCTCGCGTATGCCGGATGCAACCGCGGTGTCGCTGGAAAATGTCTCTTCTGCCAGGGGGAGTCGTTGCATGCTCATTCCATTTGCAGTTTTTGATCTGAAGTTGGTATTCTATATTACCAACCGGTCAGGGAAACATGAATAGCTCGAAGGGTTGAAAAAAGAACTAGTCCTTTGGAGGGATCGGCCAATTATGTCTATTTTGCGTTTTCGAGGGTGAATGAGATGAAAAAGGCGGGGCGGCGAATGACGGTGAGGAATGATACTCTTTCCTCGTCATCGTGATCCGTTCTCTTTAAAGGGAGAATCATAGGATTACCAAGCTCGCGAGAAGGAATTGGGCTGACTCGGAAACGACCCGTCATTTGCGGCAATGCCCGGGGAATTACCGGTGAAATCACGGAGAGGAGTCTTTGCCGCAAGATGTGTGGCTGCGTTTATGACGAGACAGAAAAACGTCGTGAGTCGATTCATGAAGTGCCATCCGGCTTCCGAGAAAACGTATGGAAAAGTAAAGCCGGAAACAAGACGGAGATGAGTGTTAGCCAAACCTAAGTTTCGGGGATCGAATGAACTCTCGTTCCAAGCTGGATACGGGAGTTTGAATCCAAGATGATCAAATGTGATATTCAGGAAGAAAAACTGTTCATGATTCTGTCACCTTCAAATGGAAGTGAGTCAGGCGTTACCTGAGTAAAATTAGTTTCTTCGCCTGTCGGAACTCACCCGCCGTGATTCTGTAAAAATAAATTCCGCTCGCCAGCCCGCCTGCGGTCTGGCGGGCCAGACCATACGCGTCAAATGTCACTTCATGTTCACCGGCAATCCGCGTCTCATTCACCAGCGTCCTGACTTCTCTGCCAAGGATGTCAAAGACCTTCAGCGTGACATAGTTGTCATTTGGAATTTGATATTTGATTCTTGTTGTTGGGTTGAATGGATTCGGGTAGTTCTGTGCCAACTCAAATGCTTCCGGAACGGAACTCGCTTCCTCTTCAACAGCGACGGGGCCGGTATCCTGATACTTAATCGTAACGAAGTTGTTTACCTGCGTGCCGCCATACCCTGTCCCG
>DASWHW010000167.1:0-2708 GCA_036397975.1 Bacteroidota bacterium | reverse complement strand
GGTAACGGCAACGGCGAAAGAGTCATAGTGTTTGAAGGATGGGGGTGGGATTGAGGTGCTACTGTGAAGCGCCATTGACCATCGGCGAACCAGGTTGAAACAAATGAAGGCTCTGCGATCTGCAGAGCCTTCATGCTTTTGTCTTGTGCCCCTAACCGGAACGTCGTGTTAATGTGTGTTCTGAAGAGGAGCTAATTGAATGCGTGGAGATTGCCGTTCAAGCGTACCTCCACCAGGCAAAGAGCTTCAGTCGGTATTGTCGGCTGACCACGTATCCCATGATGTGCGCAACTCTATTGTCTGGTTGCACTTGATCCCATCTTCCTTTATTACATCTGTTTCGCTGATCTGGCGCAATCCAGGCTCGATCCGGCAACCGGCAAGTTCATACATTTCAAGCACGATCCTCGCAATCGTGTTAGCCTCGGTGATAATCTTGTCTGGCCAGTTCTTGAAGATCGGAGAGGATCGGTTTGGCTTGGGACGCATGGCGGCAGCGGGCTTGAGAGATTTGATAAGAAAAGGAATGCCTTTGAGCATTACGGCTACTATTGGATTTCATCCCTCTATGAAGATCGTGAGAAAACTCTGAGCACGTTGTCGAAAGAACCAATCTTGAGTGCACCACACAATGCATGCAAATCAACATAATCTTTGGGTTCAACGCGACTTACCACTGCACAGAGCTTATTGGAAACGATGTTCGTGGCGTGTCAATGCGAAGGCGATGTGCGGCGTCGAGTGCATATTGTTCACGTTCCTCTGGGCCTACTCCGATATTCGGATAGAGCCCCTGCCACTTGAACCCGTTCGTTCAGCAAATCAGTCTGTCCACTATTTGTGAACATTCTTGATTATTGAACAAACCCCGCCAATCCGAACAGCTTTGGGCATCTACCCTATTAGTACCCCAACGAACACTTGCCATTCTCTTTCAAGTCACGCGCAAACACCCGGCAATAGCAAGTAACCGGCAAGTGGCCGTTCCCATTCCACGCTCTCACTTGCAAATGGTATCATTTTCCGATACTTTTTCACATTACCAGCGCTCCCAACTTGCTATTCTCTCCTATATCACGTACGTTTCTACAGTAATTCCGAGTAAACAGTAAGTCCAACTTACCGTTTACGTCAAAATCCCGGACAAAAACACGTGATTCCAAAGAAAGTGGCTACTACCCCGACCGACATACGCGAATTTCTGGAACATCATCCTGTCTTCACGCTCGAAGAGTTTCGTAAGGACTTTTCAATCCTGAACGGAGGACGGGAAGCTTCCGACATGATCCAGTACAACAAAAGCATGGGCCGACTAGGGATGATCAAGGAGGGCCTGTACTACGCCATACGTCCAGGTCAAAGTGCTCAAACGGCTCCGGTCGACCCGTTTCTTCTCGCATCAAACCTGGCACCTGATGCTGTCCTTTCATATCACACGGCGTTGGATCTCCTCGGGTTTGGTCACAGCGTGTTCAACACCTACTACTGTTTTTCAAACCGTTTCCGTCCAGCGCTTCGCTTTCGTCGGGATCATTTCCGCGTAGTGGTGACACCAGAGAAGCTGCAGAAGAAATCACAACAACTCTTTGGCACCGAGAAAGTCGAGCGCCTCGGTGTGAAGCTCGTTGTCACCGGAAAGGAGCGCACACTCGTCGAATGTCTGGAGAAGCCTCAGAACTGCGGAGGATTTGAAGAGATGTATCGGTCATTGGAGAAGATTCCTTTTATTCGACCAGATGTCCTCATACAGTATCTTGACCTGCGCGAGCAGAAGAACTTGTATGCACGTGTTGGATTCTTCCTTGAGCAACACCCGGAGGATCTCCACATTGAGGATTCTCTATTGCGACAGTTGGCTCAGAGTGTCCCAGCCCAGCCTGTCTACTGGACGCCGCAAAGCAAGGGAGGCGTCCTGGTGAAGCCTTGGAACCTCATCGTTCCTGAGGCTGTTCGAGACCGAAGCTGGCAGGAGCGCTGATGTGCCATTCCAACTAATTTTACCAAACAATGTGCAGGTAAAATTATTGTTGGAATGAGCATCCCGCCCGCTGTTGGCGGGATCAGAATAACAAGAATAATTAGACACGACCTGATGTTCTCCGCGCAGTATCTTAACGCTCTCGCTGCAAAGACCGACTTCCAGACGGCGAGCTTGCAAAAGCAAATGTCGCTGATTGTCATCCTGCGGGAGATTCAGCGACATCCGCTCTTGGGCAAGACGTTCGTTCTTCGGGGAGGCACGGCGATCAATCTTTTCTGGTATGATCTACCACGACTTTCAGTGGACATAGACTTGAACTATATTGGCGGTCCCGACAAAGCCGTGATGCAACAGGAACGCGGGACACTGGAGAAACAATTGTCTCGCCTCCTGGAGTCGCTCGGTATTTCTGTCGAGCGAAAGCCGGACGAACACGCCGGTGGGAAGTGGAGGTTGCGTGCGACCAGCGCATTCGGCGGCAACTTCACGCTTGAAATCGATCTCAACTATATCATGCGCATTCCTGTGTGGGGAATCCATTCCCGCCCTGCACAATCGCCGGATGCAGACTACACCACCGATTTTCCGACGGTCAGCCTGGAGGAGTTGTTTGCCGGGAAGATCAAAGCTCTGATGGATCGTTCAGCCGCTCGTGATCTCTATGATGTTTTCCACTTGGCCTCAGATCCATTAAACATCGATCTGCTGAAGCTCAAGAAGGCTCTCA
>DASWHW010000166.1:0-3580 GCA_036397975.1 Bacteroidota bacterium | reverse complement strand
TTGCGAAAGCAACTGTCACGATGGTGTCCCCTGCCATACGAGCGAACTTGAGAACGACGATGGTTGCACCGTTCCTATCAGGCCAATCACTGAAATGGTTCAGCAGAACAATTGCCGAGTCGGCAACGGTGTTCACGCCATCTATCTGGACTACACGTGTCTGAGTGATAGTTGATCCTTCAAACACGAATGATTCAATGTAGGGAGTGCGCGAGTATCCTACGCCGAACTGTAAGCGGAGCGGCTTCTTCACTCCTTTCACAATCTCCCCGTCCATCACCTGATTCATATCCGCCTCTCCGGTCTTCATGTTGAAGAAATCCGCATTGATAGCAGCAAGGACATTCGGATGTCCCTTTGCAATCGAGCTTGTTGTTTCTCGTCCGAGAAGACTGTCGAGAGCAAGGGCACTCACGATATCCAGCTCAGAACGATTCATGTCGATCGAGAGCGCATGGATGTTCCATGGCCCGGCTGTTCTCACGATATGGCGATGAACGACGCCGTCGGCGACAGTAATGGTTGTGATCGATTCAACAGGCTGAGTTTCAGTCCGCGTGAAGGTGTCCTCGTGCCCAAACGCCGAAAGAACAAGCGTGTCAGCCGTAACTCTGACGATGACCGAGATGCCAACTCCTTCGTCCCGAAACACAAACAGACTGTCGTTGCGAAGAACATACGTATACTGCGCAAACTGATCCGGGTAGTAGATGGTTGAATCTTCGATCTGAAACGCGGCACTCTGCTGCATCTCCGGCGACCACCAGATTCCGAGGATTGCGGACTTGTCGATTGACGGTGTCAGCGAGATGGTTTGATGGTGTTCCTGGCCGGGGCTCTGCATAGCGCAAGCAAACAAGAGAAGCAAGAAGAGAAGGCGCATTGTCATTGCATCGTCATTTGCTCTGATTGTTTGATACACCCAAATTACTAAACCTATAACCTTTGAGTAGTTCTTTTACTTCTTCGAATTGTTTTTGACTTACATAGAATCTTGCCGGTTGTATCAATGGCTCAACACTCAAGAAGTTCTCACCTAAGACATAGTATTCAACACCTGCATTCTCCAGAATGGATTTTACCAAACCGATATCGCCTTGATTCAAGGAAGTTAACAGTTCAACAAAATGGTCTCTGTTAAATATCCCTGGTGGAGTCACTCTATAATCAATCAGCGCTTCGCACTCCGGGCAATGGACTTTGCCGGAGAATCTCTCTTTGTCCGAAAGTTCTAAGTCGCTTTCACAGTTCGGGCAAACGACATTTCCCTGCAGGCTACCGGCAAATAGTTGTTTCTTCAGTAACTTCTGGCATTCCGGATTCTTGCAATAATAAAATTCCCTCCCTTCATCTAGGCATTCCTGACAATAATCCTTTCCACAGCCATGGCATATCGAAAACCCTTTTCTATCGGGATGATGAGTGCATGTTTTCATTTGTTTTGCCTTTGATTATTTCTGGGGAACCCTAACGGTCCTTTCGACTCCATCCAATTTCAGAAATTTTGCTTGCATCAAGCGGATCGAGGTCAATGTCAAAATGCTTCGCGGCGCGCGACAGAACTGGATCGCGCCCAGAGGCGATATCGAGTCTCGTGGGCAAGACCAATTCATCCGGAGTGACCCCCACAGACTCGATTTTGTGGCCATCCGACATTGTTAGTTCGCCAATCCCGACGATCGTCCCGAACCATGATACCCGATCGATGCCGATGTGATGCGTGAAGATGTTCGCTGCGGTTAGGCTGCCTGATGTCCGATCGCCAATGATCGTGCCACGCTTCTCCAACTGTATGACGCGTGCGGCGGCCTCCGATGCAGATGCGGATTGCTGATCGACGAGCACAATTAATTTCCCATTGTACTTGTCGTCAGTGTTTTCAACTGAGAAAACCGTATCACGACCCTCTCTCGTACGAGCTGTGTGAATAAGCACTCTTTCAGTGAACAACCTACCAACAAGGTGCTTCAACGCGAGCACTGTCCCCCCCGGATTGCCGCGGAGGTCAAGAATAAAGTTCTTGTAGTCAGAGGCTTCGTCAACAATCTTTTCGACATCGTCCTCATCCGACTGGAACTGCTTCATCTTGCAGTAGAGCGTCTGCTCGTTGAGCGGGTGGAAGTCATTCTTCTTTGAAACGCGCCTGTTCTCTGCTTCAACAATCACGTCATGAATTCCGAAGGTGCTGAGTTTGCCTGTGAGGTCCATGACACGTGGCCCTCGTTTAGCTTCTCCCATCACCACGAATTCGTGCGTCTCACCAATAGCGTTCTCGATAGTTAGTCGAAACCCAGGTTGCGGTTCCAGAGTGTAGAACAAGTAGCTTAACGTAAACAAGGAGTTGCGTTCTGCAGGAATACCATTGACGGTAATCAACCTGTCACCCGGTTTCAGCCCTTTTGACGCCGCATCGCTTCCCTCCTCCACGAATACGACGTAGACAGAATCCCCAACAGCTTGCCACTCCCAACCATGATCCACTTTTGTCGCACGCGAGGGAGGGAGAAAGATCGTATGCGAATCGTTCAAATCAAGAGTTGCCTGCGCGATGATCCTGAAAATTTCGCCCCAAGACTCTGCCGTCTGGAGACGCTCATCTACTTCCTGAAATCGCTTCTTAAGTTCAAGGTTGTTGAATGTCGTATCGAAGAAATTCTCCTCAATGTCCTTGTGTACAAGCCTCGCCATCATTCGCCCGTTTTCCCGATCGAGGGAAGACAGAGACTGTCCTAGAATTGTGGGAACAGCCACGCTGAGATTGCTGAAGAATGCAATGAACAAACATCCGGCAAGACGTGTAGGCATGGTATGCTCCTTCAGATGTGAGTCGAAGCGTGACTGATTATTGCTGCCGCTCCTCAGAATATTTCATTCTCATATGCAACCGACACTGAGAACACTTGCATCGTCTTCGTTTGTCGGCTGCCTATGAAATCATTACTAATCTGCGACGGGATGCCCGCGTAGTCAAACTGAACTGTTATCGGCGGCGAGGCGCCAAGTTTCTGGAATGGAAGGAAAAGACCAAGGCCGTATCGAAGCGCCGGAACTCCCTTCACGCCATAAACTGAACTGTATGGATTGACGAATCCCGACAGTCTCACCGAAACGATCTCCATCGCTTTCATCTCAAGACCAAACCCCCAAAAATCCTTACTCGCTGATTGAGTATCACTCCCGTTCAGAAATGTCCGGTACTCTCCGCTCACAAGAACTGAGAGAGGCTGCAAAGATTCATCGGTTTCACCGGCGACAGTCAGGCCATACATAAAACCAATTCTCAAGTAGTGTGGGAGGCTGGACTCTATGGTCCTTGTCCCTGCGAAAGTCGGAATCGTGCTCTTCACCTTTCCACCGAGATGCTGGAGAGCAGATCCGACAGAAAACGACTGGACAACCGACTCCCGTTCCGACGTTATTCGATGACTATAAATAAGGCCGAGGTCGACAAGGAATGGTCCGGTTATCTCCGGATCTGAAACTGTCCCGCTGACTCTCCTGAGACCATAGTCAAATTTCTTGAGGCTGAAACCGAAATCCCAGTTGTCGCCAAATCTCCTCCCGAAACCAATCGCCAGTG
>DASWHW010000165.1:0-44088 GCA_036397975.1 Bacteroidota bacterium | reverse complement strand
TATCCCGGACAAACAGCACTCCAAGGAAAATCAAAAAGAAGTAACCGCGTCAGTGTTGCTGAAACTGAAGGAGAATATTGTAAAACCGAAAAGAGATGTAATCCGCGGAATCGAGCATCTAATTGCTAGCAGCGTGGAGGGATTGGAAACCGCAAATGTGAAGGTTCTTGATTCGCGCGGCGTACGCCTTTCAGACAACCATACCAGTGAATCTTTTTTCCGTTTAAAGTCTTCCCAGTATGAATTGCAGGCGAATGTCGAGTCGTATCTGGCACAGAAGGCAACAACTCTCCTGGAAGGTGTGGTTGGTTGTGGCAACGCGATTGTCCAGGTTTCTGTTGAACTTAACTTTCGAAGAGTTGGGCGCACCCTGCTGGACTACTATCCCGACAAGACTGTAATCGGAAGCGAAGAATCCGCACAGGACCGGAGTACAGTTGGCCGCTCTCGTCCTCGCTCAACACATGCGAACACCATCACCAACCATGAGGTCAGCAAGACCGGTGCATACGTGACGGAAGGAGTTCGAACGATCCAGCGTTTGTCTGTTGCTGTTGTCATAAACGGCATGGCAAAGGAAACAGAAGAAGGAAGTGAGCCGACTCTAGGATCCATCCCACGTTCTCAGCAAGAAATGGATCAACTTACGGAAGTAGTGAAGAAGGCAGTCGGATTTAATACGAAGCGAGGCGACGAGATTTCTGTCGTTACGATGCCGCTCTGGAAGGAAATCAACGGTGATTGGTTTGGGCATGGGCAATCCTCGTTTGCCGATTACAATGACGTACCAAAGACTATTCTCCTTGTTGCGGCAATGATCGCCGGTACTTTTCTACTAAAGTCATTGCTTGACACGCTTTTCCAGAATGTAGTTCCTGCAACCTTTACTGAAGGCTTGGGAATGGCAAAAACAATCTCGTGGGCAAAGCCCCACAATCAGAGTCTGCCAACTTCCGACGAACTCAGTTCTGAGGAACTCTCCCAGGATGCTCTTGTTCAGGCGGAGACAAACGAACGTATCAAGACGTACTTCAAAGAGAAACCAGGTGAAAGTGCATTACTATTAAAAGCCTGGCTTTCAAACGAAGAATAAAGGATTTTCAGTCAATGGCGCAAGCGCAACCCCATCAACTCAGATACGAAGAATTGACAAGATCTCAAAAAGCAGCTCTGCTGATTATATCTCTTGATATCAACACCACAAGTGCTATTCTCAAGTCTTTCACGCGAGCTGAGATTGAACGAGTATCAATCGAAATTGCCCGCTTGGATGGAGTGCAGACAAAGATCACCGATGCAGTTATGAATGAATTCCAACAGCTTATCGCGGGACAGGAGTATTCAATTCAGAAGGAAAAGCGACCCACACAAGGCTTTATTGACGCATCGGAGGTAATGGAACGTATCGAGCAGTTTACCCATCTTCGCGGGTTTAGGATTCTCAATGGACTTGACCCCCACCAGCTCGCAAGATTCCTTCAAAAAGAACATCCTCAAACCATCTCCGTTATTCTGGCCAACTTGAATCCGGAGATTGTCTCTATGGCGCTGACGGTACTGCCCGAGGATCTTCGCAAAGATGTAGCCTATCGAATGGCAACATTGGGGAAAGTTTCCCCTGCACTCGTGGCAGAAATCCAAGAGGTACTTGAATCAATCGCGGTATCGGAGTTTTCCTGGAATGATATCCCAATGGGAGGCGCCAAATCCGTTGCAACGATCCTGAATAGATTGCCCACTGCAACGTCTCGGCAGGTGATGGAACACCTTGAATCTGTTGAACCGAATCTTGCCGAGGAGATTAAACAGTTGATGTTCCTGTTCGAGGACATCCAGCTTGTCGATGACCGCGGGATCCAGAGAATACTGCGAGAAGTTGATAAGAGGGATCTTGCGATTGCACTTAAAGTGACGGACAAGGAGCTGAAGAAGAAAATCTTCGGGAATATGTCAGATCGTGCCCAGGAACTTCTGAAAGAGGAGCTTGTTTACACTGGGCCTGTCCGACAGCGAGAAATTGAAGCCGCCCAAATGCGTATCGTGGAAATTGTCAAACAGCTGGTAGAGACGGGGGAAGTGGTCATCGCGAGACGGTTCGGCACGGAGGAGATTGTTGACTAAGATCATCAAGGGGAAAGACATTTCAAGAACTTTACCGGTTGTCCCATTCCGAAACGCGATCGAAATGACTCTCCCACATTGGTCTGAAAGTATGGAATTGTCGCGCCGCGGAATAATCCTGTTGCAGAATGTTTGACGAATACGACGAAGATAAGCCGTTGGTTGAGGGCTAGCAAGCCCCCTTCCTTTTCCACATTTGATGAATATTGACCATCAATCACCGACCTTCCTTTTTGAAATAGTTTCAAATCTTCTCCGATTGTAGCTGAATTCCCCAATTTCGATCAATCAATTCGTGGTTACCCCATGGCACAACGTTTGACCTATTTGTAGAAAAAACAATAGGGTCGCATCCAATATGTCCGAAACCCCGTGGCAAAAAGCTGAGGAGAAATGGAAGAAAGAAAAAAAAAGAAGTCTTTTCAGCAAACTTATCTTGCTCGGGATTCCTGTATTTCTCTTTCAAGTGGTCGTAATCTATTTTCTTACTGCAAAATTTATCGTCCCAATCACAGGCGGAGGGCAGAGGGCCTCAGCGCATGAAAGCCATCTAGCATCACACGAGGATGCACGTGAGGGAATCCAGGTACAGAAAGATGATTTCATAACTGCAGAGTCAGATGAAAGTGAAACTGGAGAGCAACACATATACGTTGTCAAAGACCTCATAATCAATCCCGCACATACAAACGGCACACGATTTCTCCTGACGACAATCGGGTTTAAGATGAGCAACATGGAATCGGTATCCGAAATGGGAAAAAAGGAAATGCAGGTGCGTGATATCCTGAACACCATTCTGACGAGCAAAACTCTTGATCAACTCGTTTCCGTTAGCCTGAGAGATTCTTTGAGGGCAGAAATTGGGAACGAGGTGAAGAAAGTTGTTCAAGGTGGGAAGCTGCAGAACGTATTCTTCGGCAAATTCATCATTCAATAACTGAAAACTTCGATGCCTGAAACCTCAACATTGTTAGAATCTAATCCCAGCTGCCATTCAGCTTCTTCGGGAGTGTCAGGAGTAGACACGAAATCTGATAAGGAGACGGTTAGGTTTGATTTCAGACTTCCACGCCCCATATCGATCAAGCTGTTGAAGGATTTCCAGACCATACACAAGAATTTTGAAGGGATCCTAGGCGCCTACCTTGCGTCAAGGCTACAGACGAACGCAGGTATTAAGATAGTCTCTGTTAATCAGCTTTTATACTCAGATTTTGTTCTGTCCATTCCAAACCCCAGTTGCTTGTATTTGTGCCGCGTTGCAGAGGTCAACGCGGCGATGCTTCTCGAATTCAGTCCACAGCTTGCTCTCATAATTGTCGAGCGTTTGCTAGGTGGATCCGGTGATCATGACTCAAGCCCTCGGCGGTTAACTCGCATTGAACAACGGCTTGTCCAGGGCATCGTTCTGCAAGCCTTAGGGGATCTCGCGCGATCATGGAAAAATACTCCTGGCCTAACCTTAAGTCTTGAACGGCATGAAAGCGAAAAAGACCTTGCACAAATAGTTCCAGAAAGCGAGATCACCTTTATCATCTCGTTTGAGGTTAACATCAGTGATCGGCAATATCAGATGAACCTGTGCCTTCCCAAAGTTGTATTTGATGCTGTTCTCGACAAGCAGAGCGCACAGGACCCGAGCATTGGAGATGATAAAGTGACTGGAGAAATTCTTCGAGAGTTAATCAAAACGACAGTTTCCGCGACAGCAACATTGGTCAAAACAGGGCTGACTGTTCGTGAACTAAACAACCTCGAACCGGGAGATATCATAAGAACTTCAATTCCCATAAATGGCGAGGTTAATGTGTCGATTGGGGACAAACCCCTTTTCACAGGTCGTGCGAGCATTTCGAATGGCAAAAGAGCGATCATAGTAACAAAACCTCTTAACGGACAGGGACAGGGAGCGAAGCAGCAATGGCAGACATGAATGTGCAGGATACTCGATCTCCTGAAGAGATTGAAGCAAAGCGTGCGATGGAGGAACCGATCGCGCAAAAAAAAGGCGCCGAGTACGCGCGACCCAGGCACAACGATTTTCCAAGAGAGGGGCAATCGGCTGAGTTCCAGCCAGTAGAATCCGCTCCTTCAGACACGGGAAGTGAAAAGAAGCTTGGCTTCTTGATGGACATGGCGCTTCCTGTTTCTATCGAATTAGGCCGTATGAATCTCACCATTCAGGATATTCTGGACTTGGAACGAGGGCAGGTTGTTGAGTTTGAAAAGCTGGCAAGTGAGCCCGTGGACATCCTTGTAAACGGAAAAAAAATGGCCGAAGGAGAAGTTGTCGTCATCGAAAACCACTTTGGAGTTCGACTAACACAGATTGGCGAGTCATCGGAAGGCTCACGCAGGTTGAGAAAGTGATAGAGCGAATGGGGGCTTGTGGGCGATTCCGGGAAAGTGCACCCAAGCAACGCCCATTTATCATTTGGTTCGATGGGGAGATGGCACTTGCGACAAACGATTTCATTCACTTACCGGTTTTATCGATCGGAGTCGTTTGACCTTTTCATGAGCAAAATTATCTTTCAAGGCGGGCTTCTTTCTTTCTGCATTTCTATTATCATCTTTGGGAACCAGCAGTATGGGCTCATAGAGACAATCTCGCGCTCGTTCATCGTTTTTGTATGTACGCTGATCACTTGTGCAGTATTGGTCACCATCGCCGCTATCTTTGTTGATCGATCAATGAATAAGGATCGCGAAACAACGTCAGCCCCACAGTCATCACGAGAACCCTAAGGGCACGAAGATTGTAGAAAGTGTAATTGATTGGAAGGGTCGGTGAGCATCGAGTTGATGGAGAGGTAACCTGTGTCCAGAACGTACGAGGAGGAGATCTCTTGTGGCCTGTAAGGGTTGATGCGCGTCCACATTTATCCGCTGAGCACACTAATACAACATGGGTGCCTCATCATTATGGCAGCCGACTGAAATCAAACCAATCGATCGTAGATCATGCAATTTGATGCAAAAGAACAAGGGAATTCGTCCTACAATATGTTAACTCCGGACAAAATACGCGAACGTGTCCAATCGATCATTCAGTTGCCTGCTTTGCCGACAGTCGCGTTGGAAGTTATTCAAATGGTCGACAATCCAAAAACAAGCGCTTCTACTCTTGGGAAACTCATTTCGTCCGATCAGTCGCTCACGGCGAAAGTACTGAAGATCGCCAATTCGCCGTTCTACGGATTTCCAAAAAAGATCTCCACTGTCGACTTTGCTATTATTATTCTTGGGTTTGATGCTCTCAAAGAGATTGTCATCAGTATTTCCCTGGTAAGTTCACTCCAGAAGAAATCGGATTCCTTGTTTGATGGGAAGGCATTCTGGGACCATGCGATTGTTACAGGCGTCATCGCGCGGAGGCTCGCACGCGACCTGGGCTACCGTGTTAGCGGTGAGGTGTTCGTTGGCGGGCTGCTTCATGATATGGGAATCTCTATTCTTCATCGGTATTTTACAAATGAGTTCAGGCGGATTGTGGAAATCGCACGAGAGTCCGATCTAACCTTCCTCGAAGCCGAGGAAAGCGTCCTACAAATCACCCACGCACATGTTGGGGGCTGGCTTGCTGAGCGGTGGAATCTCCCCGACCATCTTGGCGAAGCAATCACACAACACCATTGTCCTGGAGAAGCAAAGAAGAACAAAGAACTTGTAGCTCTTGTTCATTGTGCGGATGTCCTTGCGTCCAGGATCAATAATAAGTCTTCTGTGGAGTTTGACAAAGGTGTTGAGTTGGATCCGGTAGCACTGAGTAATTTGAAACTTGATGATCCAAATGCGCTCGACAAATATGTTGACAGTTATCGGAATGTCATCCAAGAAGATATCGATTTGGTCATGGCCATGGGGCATATCCCAAACGTTTCGAAATGATGAGCCCTGAGAAAGAAAACACAGGGCGACCCAAAACCCATGCGGAGTCCCTGAACGATTCAATCCTGCATTTCGAATCATTTATCCAAGGTAGGGGGAGCTATGTCAAAGCTCTGGAGACGGCCATCGAAGCCTTGAAGAAGGAAAACCAGGGATTCGCCCCGAATACCGAGGAGCTCCGCACATCGATTGATGAACTCGTTGCGATGCATCGACTTTCGAATACAATAAGCGCGGCAACCGACCCTGAGGGGATCGTGGGAACGCTCATCGAATTGACGAAGCAGGTTATCCCGGTTATAGACTCTAATATTTTTCTGTTTGAAAGCGGCGAAGTTAAATTGCGCCCTCTTTCGTCCCGATCATCCTCGCGGTTAGTGGATGAAGCGCAGGAACAGGTGGAAGCAGGAATTCTTGATTGGGTGATGAGCGAGAACAAAACGGTTATTATTCCCGACCTCGCGTATCTCGGGATGACTGGAACGACCAGAAACTTTGTCATCGTTCCCTTGCTCATTCGTAATACAGGCCTTGGAATCTATATGATTCATACAGGGAAACCGCAAGCCGAGTTTTCCAATCAGGACATTCAGTTGCTCTCGGTCCTTGCAAATCAGGCTGCTGTTGGGGTGGAAAACTGGCGGACGTTTAACCAGCTTGTCAAGGTGAATGCAGATCTCAAAGCGTCTCAGGCGCAGATGATCCAGGCAGCCAAGCTAGCCGCTATCGGTGAATTGGCCGCAAGCATAGTCCATGAGATAAAAAATCCGCTGCAGATCTTGATGATGCACCTAGAAATGGTTGAAAAAGGAAAAGAGTTGCCCAACTGGATCGAACTCCTTGGACAACAGGTGAAGAGACTCTCTGAAATAGCTGGAAGGCTGATGAACTTCGCTCGCAATGTCAATGACGATGGGACGATGGAAGCGGTAAACGTAAATCGAGCGATTGAAATGGTCATTGCAATGGTGGGGCATGATTTTAAGTCAAGCAACATTGAAATTATTCTGTCTCTGCAAGAAGAGATGGTCTCGATCATCGGGAATTCCAATTATCTCCAGCAAGTATTTCTAAATCTCTTCATTAACGCACGCGATGCGATGTCAAACGGAGGGACTCTAACGGTTAGCTCCGAATCAGACGCAGAGTCTGTGATTGTGAAAGTGCAAGACACGGGAGTAGGAATTGATCAGGAGAATCTTGACAGGGTATTCGCGGCATTCTTTACAACGAAAGAAGTAGGGAAAGGGACCGGCCTCGGTCTTTCAGTGTGCAACAAAATCGTCGACCAGCATGGCGGCACCATCCAAGTTGAAAGTGAGATCGACAGGGGGACAACATTCGTGATTCGATTTCCGATTCAGAGGAAATTAAAATGAGATCGTTGATTATGGCAACATTCGTTCTGGTATCGGTTCCCCTTTCCTCTAATTCTCCGGTTCAAATGAATGGGTCCAAAGCAATACCTGACCCTTCAGTCGAGCAATCGAACTCTATGCTATGGGAAGCGTCAGATCCTCCGACGAATAAAGGCTCTTCTTTTAGTCCCGGAGTTGACGCCGCGTCGATGGTGGGAAGAACATTCAAGTCTCAAAGCTCTATCGGAATTCCTAAGCCCGAGGCAGAGACCGCACCGGGGCACGAGGTCCCGGATGGAACTCTCTTATCGCTAGGCATTGCGATTATCCTATCGGGGTGTAACACTGCGTTCATATTGTTTCTCGTCGGAAAACAGAGAAAAGATGAGATATCGCCCTGCATGGCGCGGCCCTCCTCCCACTTTTCGGCAATCGATTCTCCACGGGAGAATGCACGTATTCTGCGAGAGTGTGTGCTGCCAAAACCTCTTCTTGAACCAGTGGCAGAAATTGATTTTGTCCTTGCCGACTTTTCGACCGACTCTGCAAGCCGGCGGCAACGAAGTAGAGAAGACCTTGATTTCACACTTCAAATATCTTCGTCTCAGGACAAAATCGCTACACTGCAAAAGCGGCCCATTGAATGAGCTCTCTGTTGAAAACGATTGTGAGAAATGATCGAGGAAAGAACGAAATCAAGATGGAGGCATTCCTCAGCCCCGGTGCGAGAATTATTTTCTACTTGTCGATGAACCTCTACGAGTTATGAAAGGAAACCTCGACATAGGTACTCTTGGCGGAATCCTCTTCGGGCTTGCATCGGTATTCGGATCGTTTGCTCTGGAAGGAGGCGAGGTTGGCGGATTGGTGCTCGTTCCTGCTATGGTGATTGTCTTTGGCGGTACCATCGCTGCTTCTATGATTGGTACCAAGCCCCGGGAATTTTCACAGTCGTGGAAACTCATCCTGCTGACGCTTTTTCCCCCACGCTATGATGTAGGAGGTACAATCGATAGCATTGTTCGATATTCGACTATTGCAAGGAAAGACGGTTTGCTCGTACTAGAGAAAGAATTGCCGCACATAGAGAACACGTTCATGCACAAGATCGTGCGATTTGCTATTGATGGAACCGACGCGGATACCCTTCGTTCCATCGGAGAGACAGAATTGAGGTACGTCGGCGAACGTCACTCGCGTGGGGCATCAATCTTTCAGAAAATGGGGGGATATTCCCCCACTATGGGAATCATTGGAACAGTCATGGGCTTGATCGCGACGCTCGCCTCAGCGGGACAAGACCCAAATGTTTTGATCCGTCACATCGCAGGAGCGTTTATAGCCACTTTGTGGGGTGTCTTCATGGCAAACCTTGTCTGGCTTCCGATTGCGGATAAGCTTCGCTCTATCCATCATGATGAAGAGCTGTTCATGGATTTAATTGTGGAGGGTGTTGTAGCAATTCAGGCTGGTGAGGTACCGTCAGTTATCAAAGCAAAACTCAACAGCATGCTCCCGACAAGATTTCAAGAAACCGTTCTATGAAAAAGGACCCTAATCATCGTAACGAACATCACAATGCTGACCGATGGCTTTTGACCTACGCGGATCTGATGACTCTCTTACTGGGTCTGTTTGTCATTCTATACGCGATATCCAAGATCGATGCTGGTAGATATAGCATAGCCATTGCAGCTCTGGGTGGTGTTTTCGGAAATGATCCTTCAGGAGTTCTCCAAGGATCAGCAAATGTCATCGAACCGCCAGTGCCAGACATGTTTAGCAGTCGAAGGTTGGTTACGAAATCCCTTGAAGCGGCTCTTGCGATTGACACGCGTAATGGATCGATCTCTGTTTCTCACAACGAACGGGGCGTAACCGTTCACATCATGGAGGAACTGCTTTTCGGATCGGGGAGTGCGATTGTTAAACATGGTGCTATGGCGATACTTGATAGTTTGTCTTCTGTTCTGAAGCAGCTTCCATTTGATCTTCGCGTTGAGGGACACACCGACGATGTGCCCATTAGGACGGCTGCGTTTCCGTCAAACTGGCATCTATCTGTTGCTCGGGCGGCCAATGCCGCGCACTATATGATTTCGCAAAACGGGATAATACCAGAGCGGATATCCGTGGTGGGATATGCCGAGTATCAACCGATAGCGCCGAATGATTCAGAGGTTTTCCGGGCGCGGAATCGTCGCGTAGATATTGTGATCGTAACGGATCTTCCGAAGGAACCAGCATCCACGCATCATTTGCCATAATCAATTGACAGAATGGAGTGGTTTAGAAGTTTGCGCACAGGTAGGAGGATTGATGGAAATGGATTACTTAACAGTTTACGATTGTACCGTTTGATCGAATTTGATTATGCACCCTCCACTTCCATAGCATCCACATTTGTCTATCAGTGTTGCGATGGAGACTGACATTAGTTTGAGGAGAATCTTACTCCCTCGGTAGCGGGATGACCTATGATCGGTGCGGAGCTCGCCAGTACCCAAAAGAGACCAAGGTCACGCATGGCCTCGGCGAAGCGATTGAAATCCAGAGGCCGAATAACATAGGAATCCAGATAATATCCCGACTCCAGTGCTTTGTCAACATCCTCCTCAGACACCGCCATGAGAAGAATCTTGATGCAATGTTGATGGGCGCCGGTCTTGAGATCATTTGAGAGAAGAAGACTACCGGTTGCAGGATTTCCATACTCTAGAATAACCACCTTCGCATTGTCTATTTTACTCCATCGTCCGATGCCGTTATTCGCAAACAAGAAATCTCGTGCCTCCGCTTCGTTTTTTGCGATATGAATTGTGTTGGCGAAATTATGAAGTTGCAGTTGCCGGAGTATGAAAGCGGTCTCTTCTGGTTGAGTTTCCAAGAGAAGAATCTCTACATCTTGAACAAGCATATTGATCCGTCTTATGTTTATTGAATTAGAAGGAATGGTAACGAGTTGCTCCACGGACACTTACGAGATGTATCTAAGAATCTTCCAGGGCGGTTCATGACACTTCCAGGCACGAAGAATCACTAGTGGCTATGTGAGATGGAAAACCGGAGGCTCCGTCTGACCTCCCATAGGCCCAGCGGAGCCACCGATTTTTCGATAAACTCCGAAAGCGCATCAACACATCCTGCCCCCTCAATCCACGCGCTTCCGAAGATATTCGCCTCTCCGGTGACATCCTTTGGTCAATGCGCTCAGGACTATCAAGCCATTCGTCCAATTGCTTCGACCGCTTAAGTCACTCCCCCACACAAACAACGTCTGGTGACAATATACACCATCACTTTTGTTTTGGAAATAGAGGAAATGATGAAGCTCGTGTCGTAATGTGGACGCCTTGTTTGTCGTATTCAATACGACAATGGAATTTGCTCTTTGGAGAGAGAATTGCCTGGAAACGGTTAATCGACGAGCCTGTTATTGATCGCGTAATGCATCAACTCCGCACTCGATGTCATGTTCATTTTGTGAAGGATCCGTGATCGATATGTGTTAACACTGCTGAGGCTCAGGGTGAGATTTTCTGCGATCTGCTTCAGGGTTTTTCCTGAAGCGAGCAAGCACATAACTTCATATTCTCGGTCACTGAGAGTTTGATGAGGAGGTTTCTCCGAGGTGACATTAAGCTCAGAGGCAAGATGTTCTGCGAGGTTGGCGCTGACGTATTTTCCTCCAAGTACGACGCGGCGGATGGCCTTGACGAGTTCATCTGAAGCACTTTCTTTTGTTACGTAGCCTGCCGCACCTGCTTTGAGTGCCCGAATAGCAAATCGGTCTTCAGGATGAATACTCAACATCAACACATGTATCTTAGGATAGAGATGTTTAATATCTTTTAACAATTCCAGCCCGCTCCTGTCGGGCATGGAAATGTCAAGGACAATAATATCGACTGTTGTCTCTCCGAGAATGTCAACAACCTCCCCAGCGCGGGAAGCCTCTCCAACAACGACCATGTCTGATTCTTCCTTCAGGATTTTTTTTAATCCTTCGCGAATCAGAGCGTGGTCATCTGCGATGAAAACACGGATCATGGCTTGGTCTCCTTCGTTTAGGGTGCAGGTGTCCGGTGGGGTTCAGCAGTCTGCTCAGTTTTGGGGATTGTGACAACCACTGTGGTCCCCGACCCAACATTGCCGTGAACGCTTACTTGTCCGCCAAGTAGCAGTGCCCTCTCTCGCATGCCGACAAGACTGTGCCATGCTCTCCGTGACTTGTCGTCTTCCTTGATACCTCTACCATTATCACAAACTTCTAGCCGGACATACTGTTCATCCTCCTCAAGTTTGACGTTCACTCGGGTTGCCCTGGAGTGGTGGGCGATATTCGTCAGAGCTTCCTGAAAGATTCGGAAGACTGCGGTCTCCCGCTCTGATTCCATTGAAAACTCGTCAAGATTCGACTCAAAGACGCATCGAATCTGTGTCCGCGCTTCGAATTCATGTGACTGCCATTCAACTGCCTCGCGGAGGCCAAGTTCGTCCAGCACTTCCGGACGCAGCTCTGTCACCATTTTACGCACGCTCTGAATGGTGTTGTCCAGCTTTTCTTTCATCGATCGAAGCTCGTCCATCAACAGGGATAATGGGACGGTATCACCGGCCTCATACGCTTTCCTGCCGAGGAGAGAAAGGTCCATCTTCAGCGCGGTGAGCACCTGACCTAATTCGTCATGGATTTCCCGTGCGACGCGGATACGCTCTTCTTCACGAACCGACTCCAAGTGTCCGGAGAGTGCCCGCAACTCCTCCTGCGATCGCCGCAGTTTTTCTTCTGCCTGTTTCTGTTTCGTTATGTCGATCATCACTCCGACGAGCTGAGCGTGTTGGTCCTTTCCGACAACATAGCGAGCGATGTCCCGGACCCAGACGGTCTGGCCTTCAGAACTAAGCATGCGGTATTCAAGCTCGAAGTCATGACGGTCTGCGGTCGCTATCGCTATTTCGTTCATGACCAAGTCCCGGTCATCCGGGTGAACGTGAAGCCTGCGAAAGTTCGGCTTGTGGAGCCACTCGTGGACGCTGAACCCGAGCATTTGCTCCGCTTCCTCGCTGACGAAACTGAACTGCTGGGCGTCGGCGTCAGCTTTCCACACGATCGCCTGCACTGAGTGGACGAGGTGTCGGTATTGGGCTTCTGCCGATTCCAGGGCAGTATAGGTCACCTTCCGGTCCGTGATGTCTACAAGCGTTCCTTCAATAATCGTGAATTGACCGTGATCGTCTTTCAAGAGAGTCGCTGCTTCCATCACCCATACAGGTGTTCCATCGATCTTGCGGCGGTGAAATTCCTCGTTGTCGATAACACGATCCCGAATAAGCTGCTCAAGGAACCTGTTTCGCTCCTGTTCCGTAAAATAGTTCTCGACAACATTGTGCGAGACTGCATCCTCACGGGAGGAGAAGCCGAAGATTCGAACAAACGAATCGTTGCAGTCGAGGAGCGCTCCGTCGATAGTGGAGCGATACACACCTGCAAGATTTCTTTCGAACAACATGCGATAATGCTGTTCTGACTTCTGTAATGCCTCGACAGCCCCGTATTGTTCGCTCACATCCCGTGCAGTGACAAGGATCTTGTCAGGGCTATTACCCGATCCAACAAAGAGAGACAAGTTCGCCTCCACGCGGACGGATCCCCCGTTGTGCGTGCGCAATCCAATGTCGATTCGTGCATCGATACCGTCCGCAATGATGGTGCGGAATGCATCTTTCACTGCATGTGCAAACTGAGGTTGCACAAGGGAGTAGAAGTTTCTCCCAACTAGTCCGGCTGCATGATAGCCGAGGACATGATAGTGGGATGGTGAAACATAGAGGATTCTTCCATCGAGTGCGAGCAGGCCAATGAGGTCGAGAGAGTTTTCTGCAAGCAGGCGATAACGCTCTTCACTCTCGCGAAGGGTCTCTTCTGATTTTCGCCTTTCCGAAATATCGCGAATAACACTTCTCAATTCTCGCACGGATCCGTCACTGCGCCGTATTGCGCGCGTTGTCTGTTCAATCCACACTGTGGGTTCGTTTTTTATCAGTGCCCTATACTCACACCGTGTATCAGTTTTCCCTTCACGAATGAAATTCTTGTAGTGGTCCAGAACGCGCCGTCGGTCGCCCTTCTCGATAAACCGTGTAAAATTTTGTCCAATGATGTCCTCTCGTGTATAGCCTCCGGCTTCCATCACATTGGGACTAGTATAGAGAATGACCCCTGTCCCGTCAGTGACAATATATCCCTCACTTATATTTTCTACGAGATCTCGATATCGTTCTTCACTTTCTTTCACTGATAACTCTGCTGCCCTGAGGTCAGTAATGTCGTGGAATGATGCAACCACCGCGTAGGGTCTTTCATCGCCAGGCTTAATCAACGGTTCTGTATTCATGGAAATCCAGGTCACCGTTCCATCTGGTTTCTGCAGACCGATAATGACTTCAGAGCATGACTTACCTGTTCGAAGGGTTTCTGCCGGGGGATGCGTATCACCGGGGAAAGGAGAACCGTCTTCATGCAGTGCTGGCCAATATCGGTCAATAGACGTGTTGCCCAACAGTTGCTGAGAAGAAAGATTGAGAATACGCTCTGCACTTGCATTGCAGGCAACGATTTCACCGGTCGATTTTAACAGAATAATTCCTTCTGCAACCGATGTCACGACGGAACGATATCGTTCTTCACTCTCTTTCATGACCCGGTCGGTATTTTTCCGTTCCGTGATATCCTGGATGAATGCTTCGTAATGATCAACAACGCCGGGGGACACTTCCACTGCTCGCGCGTTCATGAGAACCCAAACGGGCGATCCATCCCTCTTCTTCCATAACAGCTCATGATCCGAGACGCGACCAGCGTTTTCATATTTTGAAAACAACGCTTCTCGGTCTGCAGGATTCCAGTAAACGTCGCGTGCGAGATTCAATCCTACAACTTCTTCGGATGAGTCATATCCGAGCATCTTTGCCAGCCGCTCGTTTGCATCGAGAATTAATCCCCTGCGGGTGGACTCATAGTAACCGACGGGTGCAAGAGTGACAATATCACGATACCGTTCCTCCGATTTTTGAAGCGCCCTCT
The DNA here is from genome assembly GCA_036397975.1 of Bacteroidota bacterium. GTDB lineage: Bacteria > Bacteroidota > Ignavibacteria > UBA10030 > UBA6906 > SZUA-287. The sequence goes on along the minus strand of DASWHW010000165.1, from coordinate 29,628 downwards.
CGCTTACTTTCCGTTCCAGCGCGTTCACGAGAACATCTGCAACCATTTGAAGGAGGCGAATTGTCTCCTCATCCCAAGTCCGTTCCCTTCGTACGGAGTCGAATCCGATGAACCCTACGGCAGTATTCTTCGATACTAACGGAACGGCAACAACGGATCGGATCTTTTGTTCCTGAAGAAGGCGACAATCCGCGTCTGCTTCTGGAGGCGCATCGCCCAAACGTGGGAGGTGCACGATACTCTTGTTCTTAATGACGCTTGTCCACCAACTGAACACTTCCTGTGGCACGTTTTGTAATGTCTTGATCAGAGGCTTGATTGCGTGCGCGGTCCACTCGTGCGTGTTTGACGAAGTATTGTTCGCCTCATCAAAGAGAAAAACAGAACTGCGATCGGCGTTGGTAAACGCTCCAATTCTTTGGAGCGTACGATTAATTTCATCATCCGTTTCGCCCGGCGTGAGATTGATAAACGCTGTGGAGATGGAAGCAATAAGACTGTCAATTCCAGCGCGATACCGGATAGAATCATCTGCGAACTTCATATGAATTGCGGAAGCAACGTGACCGGCAATCGTTTGTGCCAGCTGTACTTCACTCTGCGAGAACCTATGCGGACTATCATAATACATCATAAACTTGCCAAGTAGTTGGCCCTGGTCAATGAGCGGGAGGAACGCAAGTGAATGGATACCTTCGCCACGAAGCAAATCCTGATAGGCAGAAACCATAGGATGGGTTCTGGCATCTTCGACCAGAATTGGGCTCGGAGTTGATTCATCCAGTGCCCACGGAAAATGTCCTTCCACAGCCCAGCGGTATTTATCCGACAAACCGCGCGAGGCTTTGAATCGAGAAACCTTATGTTCATCCAAGAGGAGAATGGCCGCACGATCGACAGCAAGCGTGGAGAAGAGAGAGTCCAATGTCGCTTCGTACACCTGGCTGATGTCGCTGCACTTGTTGACCGCCTCAGATGTGGCGTAAAGTGCCTGGAGCTCAAGATAGCGCTGTTGCAGGGATTCTTCTGCCTGCTTGCGTTCAGTAATATCGGTTAGAACCCCTCGAAGACCGAGAACTTGCCCCTTCTCGACAATGGCGCGGCTAAAACTCCTTAACCAGACAACATTGCCGGATTTTGAAATAACTCGATATTCGGATGGTTGGGGATCATTCTGCATCCCACTGGAAAAATTTTCTTTCACGATGGGGAGATCATCGGGATGAATGAATTGAATGAACGGATGTCCAACAAGCTCGTCTGGTTTGAAACCTCCGAGCCGCTCAACGGCGGGACTAATGTAGGTGATCACTCCCTTCCGATCGACGGAGAAAATGACGTCGTTGATATCCTCGACGAGTTTCCGGTACATTTCCTCCGAAGACCGGATCGCTTCAACGCTGTGCGTCCCCGGAGCAACTGTGCGAGAAATTCCCACGACCCCAATGACTTCACCTTGAGTGTCAAAAATCGACCCTGCAGACACAATAGAACTGAATGTTTCTCCTGACTTCCGTTTGTTGAGGACTTCCAGGTACGCGACCCCCTGTTCAAGAATCGTTCCGCGAAACTGCTCCCCCTGTTCCGGTACCGCATACAGGATATTCACATATTTTCCCAGTACCTCTTCGGGAGAATATCCAAACTGTCGCTGTGCTGCCTTGTTGAACTCAACAATGCGGCGATCCTTGTCCACCGCGATGATCATATCAAGGGATGTATCGAGAAGTCGCTGAAGATATTGTTCGGACCCCCTCAGCTGTTCATCGGAGCTTTCGCGGCGTCGAACATTCTGCGTGACCTCGATAAAGCCGTTGAGTCTGCCTGACGCATCATGGAGTGTTGAGAGAAGGATCTTTCCCCAGAAGAGGGTGCCGTCCTTACGCACCCGCCAGGCTTCTGCCTCGGCATTCCGAACGGACGTCGCACGATTCATCAGCCAGTCGGGAAGACATGCCCGCCGATCTTCCGGTGTGAAAAGAATGGAGACATGCTTGCCGATCATCTCTTGATTTACATAGCCGAGAAGCTCTTCTGCCGCCCTGCTCCATCCCCGGATTGTTCCTTTGGTGTCGAGCATGATCATGGAAAAGGGAGGAACGTCATCCGAAAGACCTTCGCGCTTCGGCAGCCGCTCGAGTGATGCGGTTTGCTTTCTCCTTGTTCGAAAGTGAAACCACACCGCGAGTAAAACAAGAAGTGGAAGGAGGAGTAAAACAACGATCCCGAGATTGCTATCTGGTTCAGCTGGCTGGAAAATCTTTGCCAGTAACACCGGATGGGAGGCGGGTGATGAAAAAACGCTTGGTACATCCATCATTGCGATAATCATCGCGAAACTCATCAAATACATCCTTGACAGATTATTCATTCACCAAGCTTCTGTCATCGCGGTTTGGCGTGATCAATAAATGACCTTGAAAATGTTGGAAGGACACTGTACATGAAGATACACTGAATGTAAGCTACAACGTGATGAAAAAAAAGTCAAGAATACACTAGGGGCGATTTCGACAAACAAAAACCACATAATCATAGGCATTTTGCCTCCTCAACTCACTCGTCAAGTCGAAAAGGGTTCTCATGAGACATCTTGTTATTGCATTCGTCATGCTTCTTTCAATGCAATGTTTGGCTGACGATGTACCCAAATCGCGATCTACACTGTTCGCACAGAATGTGGGGATAGTTTTATCCGATGCCGGGATGTTCTTCACTACACCTCTCCGATTCTCCCCGGGGGAATCGATTGCCGTCGGGGGTTTCGTCGGCGGGACGATTCTTGTGATTGCACAGATCAAAGGGTTGTACGATGGTATCACCGCGATGGCGGGTATTCGTTGTTGTGAGCCAAAACGATCAAGAAGGAACGAGCGATGGGCACAAGTGGAGAAAGACCCTCCCTGCAATCAACGGGTTCAAGGACTTTGATTGGCGTATTGGCGGTGGTCGGGTAGTCTCCAGTCATCTCGATGACCAATCGCCTCTCAACTCCCCCCCAAGAGAATTATTTCCGGGCTTTGCTCTTTGCCGGGAGGTAATACTTCGTGACATACTCCGCAACCATTCGGTCCGTGTTGTAGACCGGGACGATGGACGAGATTGCGTGGCGAACAACCTTCAACCAGTTGTGGGGGATGTTGTCCCGCCCTCGATCATAGAAGAGAGGAATGATCTTGCTCTCCAGAAGGGCGCGAAGCGAGGCCGCATCGAGATCGTCCTGTATCGATTCGTTCGCTGCGGTGATATCTTCCCCAATCTTCCATCCGTTCCTTCCGTCGTACGCTTCCCGCCACCACCCATCCATAGTGCTGAAATGAATTCCACCATGGATAGCGATTTTCTGACCGCTCGTACCACTTGCTTCCATGGGCCGTCGCGGTGTGTTCAACCAAATGTCCGAGCCGGAGATCAAGTACCGCGCGACCTCAATATCGTAATTTTCGATGAATACAACTCTGCCGAACAGTCTCGGGTCCTTTGAATGGTTGATGATTTCCTGGATGAAGTCTTTTCCCGACTCGTCACGCGGATGTGCTTTTCCCGCAAAAATAATCTGGACGGGCATTGAGGCATTGTTCAATGTCTTGAGTGCCCACTCAAGATCTCTGAAGAAAAGGGGTGCACGCTTATACGTGGCGAAGCGTCGGGCAAACCCGATGGTAAGAACATCCGGTCGCAGGACAGATTCAAAAATGCCCGGATCGAACCCAGCATGGCGAAGATGCTGCTCTCGCAGCCGTCGCCGGGCGAACTCGATCAGTCGGCGTCGCAGCCTGTTGCGCAGCCCCCACAGTTCCCGATCGCTGATTGTTTTTGACTCTACCGATTTTTCCCAAAACTTCTTGTCCTGGAGTTTTGTTGTCCACCGGTGACCGAGATGTTTCGTCCAGAAATCCATGGCGATGGGGGAGGCCCATCCGGTTGTGTGAATGCCGTTGGTGACATGTCCGATCGGTACGTCGGCTTCTGAAAGCGACGGGTAAAGATCCTTCCACATATTGCGACTTACTTTTCCGTGCAGTTCGCTCACTCCGTTTGCGCTCCGGCTAAAACGAAGGGCGAGGATCGTCATGGTAAACGTCTCTTGAGAGTTCTTCGGATCAATCTTTCCAAGCCCCAAGACATCATCGGTCGGGAGCTTCATACTCTGCATGAACTTTCCCAAGTTTCCCTCCATGAGTCCCCGGTCGAAACGATCATGTCCAGCCGGCACCGGGGTATGAGTCGTAAAAACGCACTCACCCTTCACAAGCTCCATTGCTTTGTTCAGCTGTTTCCCGGCGGCGAGTTGTTCTCGCACAAGCTCAAGGGTCAGGAAGGCGGCGTGACCCTCATTCATATGAAACACCGAGGGGGAGATGCCGACCGCACGCAGCATGCGGACACCGCCAATGCCGAGAAGAATCTCCTGTCCGATACGATTGGATTGATCTCCGCCGTATACGTGAGCTGTAAGATCGCGGAACCGCTGTTCGTTTTCCGGAAGATTCGTATCCAAAAGGTAAATTTGCACCCGTCCCACCCTTACCAGCCAGGCGCGAAATTGAACAACTGCCTGACCGATTTCAACCGACACAATAATCGGATCTCCCTTTTTGTCTTTCACGAGGGTCAGCGGGAGTTTTCCCGGATCATAATCAGGGTATCGCTCCTGTTGTCTTCCATCAGCCGAAATCTGTTGTTGGAAGTAACCCTGTCTATAGAAGAAGCTCACGCCGACGAAAGGGATTCCAAGATCGCTTGCCGATTTAGTATGATCCCCTGCGAGTATTCCGAGACCGCCGGAATAAATGTGCAGGCATTCGTGCAGACCGAACTCTGCGCTGAAATAAGCAACTGGCCGTTTCTTTAAGGCTGAAGCATGTAGTGCTGCCCAGGTGTCACGCTTGGTCATGTACGATTGAAACTCTTTGCAGAGCGAGCTAACCCGATGGAAGAACTCCTTATCTTCCAAACGCCCACGCAGTTCCTGACCGGAAATCCAATTCAATACCTCCACAGGATTGTGGAAACTGTGTTCCCAGAAAAATGGAGAAAGCTCATGAAAAATTTCCTGGGCCGCAGGATTCCATGCCCACCATATATTATAGGCGAGTTCATGGAGATCATTGATGCGTGCATCGATTTGCTTTTCAGTTATCTTTTTTCCCGCCACGGTTTCTTGAGGCTCCTTATCTAATGAAAGATGCAGTGGTTGGTTTTTCCATACCGCTTCCACGAAAGACGTGCGCCCCGCCAATACAGTGACGGGGCGTTTCTCATGGCACAATAAAATCCCAATGTCATCAGACTTCCTGACCGCTCAACTCGCCCGCTTTTTTCTTCGCTGCGCGATTTCGCTCGTTGATATCCAGATGTTTCTTGCGCAGGCGAATGCTCTCGGGAGTTACTTCGACATATTCGTCGTCGGCAATCCACTCGATTGCCTGTTCGAGAGTCAAGAGGAGCGCCGGTTCAAGTCGGACAGCCTCATCCGCCCCCGAGGCGCGCATGTTGGTCAACTGCTTGGTACGGCACACGTTCACCGTCATGTCCTGCTCTCGCGAATTCTCGCCGACGATCATTCCCGCGTACACCTTCGTCCCCGGCTCGATAAAGAATGTGGACCGTTCCGCGAGTTTCCACATTCCGTACGCCGAGGAGACTCCGGTTTCCATTGCGACCATTGCCCCTTTGGTACGATGAGACATTTCTCCCTTGTACGGTTCATAACCTGCAAAATTATGATGAAGAATTCCTGTTCCCTTTGTCTGCGTCATGAACTCGCCGCGAAACCCGATAAGGCCGCGGGCAGGCACCATGAACTCAAGGCGCGTGTTCCCATTCGCGGCGATCATGTTTCTCATCGTTCCTTTGCGGCCGCCAATATTCTCGATGACCGCGCCGACATGTTCATCCGGGACATCGATGATCACGTGCTCGATCGGTTCAGCAAGTACGTCGTTGATCCGTTTATAGATGACTTCCGGGCGAGAAACCTGAAACTCGAATCCCTCCCGTCGCATTGTCTCAATCAGGATCGCCAAATGGAGTTCACCGCGGCCGCTGACCTTAAAAGCATCGGGCGAGTCAGTCAGCTCGATGCGAAGGCTGACATTGGAGCGGAGCTCGCGTGTTAGGCGTTCGCTCAGGTTCCGTGTGGTGACGTACTTCCCCTCCTGTCCCGCAAACGGTGAGTTGTTGACGACAAAGTTCATCGACAGTGTCGGCTCTTCGATTGCGACGAACGGCAGGGGTCTCGGATCAGCGGCATCGGCAATCGTCTCTCCAATGTCGACGTCTTCCATGCCTGCAATGGCAATGATGTCTCCTGCTCCGGCTTCGGATGTTTCAATTCTTTTTAGGCCGTCAAACGAGTAAATCTTGGTGACGCGCGCATCCTCGACCGCCCCATCACGATGGATGATCTTCATTGGACCGCCAAGTTTTATTGCACCACGAGCAATTCTCCCGATACCCAGCCGGCCAAGATAATCGTTGTAGTCGATCGTGGTAACGAGCATTTGGAATGGCTTTGTTGGGTCGCCCTTCGGCGGCGGTACGACATTGATGATCGTTTCCAGTAGCGGCTCAAGATTAATGCCCTCCTGATCGAGCTCATGTTTCGCGATTCCTTGCTTGGCGATGCAATACACGGTCTTGAAGTCAAGCTGATGCTCGTTGGCGCCAAGCGAAAGAAATAATTCGAACACCATGTCGAGGACCTCATGAGCCCGTGCGTCTTTTCGGTCAATCTTGTTGATGACGACGATAGGCTTGAGGTTTAGATCAAGGGATTTCTTGAGAACGAATTTTGTTCCGGGTAATGGACCTTCCGCAGCATCGACCAGCAGAAGGACACCATCAACCATGGTAAGAGTGCGTTCGACTTCGCCGCCAAAATCCGCATGGCCCGGGGTGTCGACGATGTTGATCTTTGTATTCTTGTACGTAATGGCGGTGTTCTTCGCCAGAATCGTAATCCCCCGCTCCTTTTCCAGATCGTTGGAATCCATCACTCTCGTTACGAGTTGCTGATTCTCCCGAAAGGTACCGGTTTGCCGCAGCAAGTGATCCACGAGCGTTGTCTTGCCATGGTCAACGTGAGCGATGATTGCGATGTTGCGAATATCTTCCCGGCGTTTCATTATGGGTTCGAAGTTCCTATCAAACAAGTGCAGTGTGCGGCTCCACAAAAAAAAAGCCTCGGTGAGTACTTCCCCGAGGCGAGACTGCACCGGTGGTCCCGCGGTGGAGCAAAAGCGGCACTAATATAGTGAATTGACTGAAGAATGTCCACCCACGTATAGAGGGACGATGTTCTTTCAATGTTGCTCCAAAAAATGTTATTCTTTTTCGTGGTTTTGTACCTTCTCATCGAAGTACATCAGGGAGTTGAGGGAGGAAGGACCCTAGTTCAAAGGAATCTCAGGAGGACGTCAGCGGTTGGTCTTCTTTGGTGTTGTGACAAACAGTTGAAACACGTCGGGTCGCGAATAGTGGCCGGCCACATCGAGTGTTAGACTTTCTGCAATAGGTACCGTGGTGTCGATCTCGGCAGAGACCATCTCCTCTTTATCGAATACCGGGCCGGCAATGTATGATGCATCCGGAGCGATGATCGCGCTCCCGCCCGGCAGAAGAATGTCAGGCTGCGAGGTAAGTTCTTCCTGCAGTTCATAGTCAGTGGGAAACATTGATTTTTCAAGATACATCGCAGCGGCAATAACGAAACATCTTCCCTCAAACGCGTAATGCCTGCTGGCGAGCTGATGCCGTTCCTTTCCGTGCGGCCAGGCGGCGACATGGATTGTCTCACCCTGTTCGTGCAATACTTGTCGCGCTGGCGGCATCCAATGTTCCCAGCAGATGAGTCCGCCGACAGTTCCAAAATCGGTATGCTGCACTGTCAATCCCGAGCCGTCTCCCTGACCCCATATCAACCGCTCGCCGAAAGTGGGAACGAGTTTTCGATGTGCGTTGAGTATCGCCCCTTTTTCGGAAATCGTGACCAAGGTGTTGTAAATCGATTTCGATGAACTTTCCGTTTCATTAATTCCAAGAACAACAAACACTCCTGCTTCACGACATGCTTTACAGATACTCCTCATGTCCTCCGAATCCAACCGGAGGGAGTTTTCATACATTCGGGCATAGAGTTGCTTACTTTTTGGATCGTCCCATTGGCTGAATGCTCCCATGTCAACCCAAAGAGGATAGACGGGAATCCAGGTTTCGGGAAATGCGAGCAGGCGCACTCCATTCTTGCCGGCATCACGGATGAGAGAGCAGGCTTTGGCGACACTACCCTTAAGACTGAGAACCTCCGGAGCAAACTGAGCTGCAGCGATGATGATCTTCATTGGACATTTGCAGATGTTGTCGAAATAGGTGGTGAACTATTTAATGACCTCATCAGTAGATAACAGAGAACAACTGCCCCGGCGACCCGTGGATATGCAAGAAACGATCCCCAAGATTGTGTGCAAAATTCCGGCAATCCGGGGAGCCATCCAAACAAACAATAGATCAGAATTCCGTAACTGATAGTCCTTAGCGTGTTCAACTTTTTCCACTCGACCATTGCCACGAGGACTACTGCCGGCAATATGAGGATCTGATAGTGGTGGTCGGCTGCCAACGGTGTAAAAAGAACTGAAAGAACCACGATGATTGCAAATGCAAGCATTTCGTCTTTCCTCGCCTGCCGCAACGTAACCCACAATCCCAAAATCACCAACAGGAGTGGGACGAGAGTTTGGAGAAACGGTAGGTGCGCTACCGCTCCCGGGTTAAAAGCCGGGTCATAAGAAAACATCCGGCTGATGGGAGCGGCGATCGATCGCAATGCTGTTGAGGTCAATGCGGAACCTGATTGCATTGTTCCTATCTGTTTCAATTGTAAGCCATACGCATCGACGCCGAAAATGGGGAGAGTCGCCACGAACCATCCAAGGAGTAAGAGCGCGGAGTACCCCAACTCCTTCCATCTCTTCTGAGCTGCAAAGAGGATCAGGAACATCCAACCGTAGAGCTTTACAAAGAGCATAATGGACAGGAGGATCGCCGTGAGGAGCGGTTTCCTCTCCCGGTACGACCAGAACATTACAATGAAGAGAAAACTCATCACCACATATACCTGACCAAGCTGAATATTACGGAGGAATGGCAATGTTCCCGTGCAGAACAACACAATCAGCGAACGGTATCCGGAGGACTTTGGTATTTCCATGATGCGAATGAGAATCACACCACCGCCGAGCGCAAGCAAGATTGAGAAACAGTCCCAAACCAACTTCGCAGTAAAGGGGGAAAGCCACTGCAGGCCTAAGAGAAAAAACGAAGTTGCCGGTGGATTCACAAACATGACAATGGTCGGTTCATCCATACCGAAGGAGCGAAGCTGTGTTTGAAACCAACTATCATCGTACAGCCGTTCAGTCGGTTCCCCGTTTGCTACAACTTTGGCGGCAGTGTAATATCCGGCGAAGTCTGACAAGCGCGATGAGGAGAAGTGAAGTCCCGTTACGCTCGTCAGTAAGAAGCAAACTGCTGCAAGGGCCGGCAGGATTTGTCGCACAATTGTTGGAAGGGGGGACCAGCGCATGAACTTGGACGGTCAATGATTGAGAATGCATGCGAACATACGAATTTTAGTCTCCGATTCAAAAGTGCAGTTTCATTGATTTTCAAAAGTCAATTAGGTACACTGCTACAGACATTTCTTTCATGAATCCACACCGCACGAATGCATTTACAATTTCAAGGGGCAGCAAGAACCGTTACTGGCTCTCTGCATATGCTCACGGTAAACGACCAGACAGTTCTGCTTGATTGTGGAATTTTCCACGGCCGTCGTCAAGAATCCTTCGAAAGAAACAGTACATTTCCTTTTGATCCATCGACTATAGCGGCTGTCGTTCTTTCTCATGCACACATCGACCACAGTGGAAACCTTCCGACACTTGTTCGGCAAGGTTTCAGGGGAGCGATCTATTGCACATATGCGACGAAGGATCTTTGCAAGGTAATGTTGAAGGACAGCGCCTACATTCAGGAGCGCGATGCGGAATACATGAACCGACGCCACAAGAAGAAAGGTCTCCCCCTGGTCCTACCATTGTATACCCAGGAAGATGCTGAAACAACGCTATCCCTGTTTCAGGGGAGACCATACAGTAAACAGTTCGATGTCATCGAGGGCGTGCAAGCGCGTTTTGAAGATGCAGGTCATATCCTCGGTTCTGCATCAGTTGCCCTGACGCTGAAGGAAAGGTCGAAGACCGTTTGCGTTGCTTTCACCGGCGACCTCGGCCGGCCTGATCTGCCGATTCTCCGTGATCCGGTCTTTGTCGATCCCGAGGGTGAATCATCCTACGTCATTAGTGAAAGCACGTATGGGGGTAGATTTCATCAGCCTGTCCGGGATATGGCGGACCAGTTGCTTGCGCCTCTCCGGAGGGCGTGCGAAAAGAGGAGCAAGATTGTCATCCCGGCGTTTAGTGTGGGACGAACGCAGGAGATTGTCTATGTTCTTCATCAGTTGGCGGGAGAGGGGAAGATTGACAATCTTCCAGTATTCGTTGATAGCCCGTTGTCCGTGAATGTGACCGACGTATTCAAAAAGCACCCGGAATGTTACGATGAGGAGATACGGGCCATCCTTCGCGAACCCGATAACAACGATCCTTTTGGGTTTAAGCGCCTCACGTACATCCGCGACGTCGAGCAATCAAAAGAATTGAATGAACGCGCCGGTCCGTTTGTGGTCATTGCCGCATCCGGGATGTGTGAAGCTGGACGTGTTGTTCACCATCTTTCCAACAGTGTGAGCAATCCGAACAATATGGTGCTTATTGTCGGCTACCAGTCGGAATATACTCTGGGAAAGAAGCTGGTGATGAAGGAACCGGTGGTGAACATTCTTGGCGAACCGCACGAAGTAAAGGCAGAAATAATTGTCCTGAATTCCTTCAGTGGACATGCCGACAGAAATGAACTCCTTGAATATGCCCGGCACTGGAATCCGAAACTTATCAAAGGAGTCTTTCTGGTGCATGGTGACGTGGACCAGAGCGAAAAGCTTGCCGCCGGACTTTCTGAGAGCGGTTTTTCCAACGTGGAGATTCCTGCCCGCGGACAAAAAGCACAGCTCGTTGCGTAATCGTGAAACGCTGCGGGACAATCTTCTCGTTGCTTTCCCTTTCTGCATCCTGCTTACTATCGCAAGTCAATGAGCAGGTTGTTTCCTCCGCCAGTGAATTCGGTGGAAAAGTTCTTCGCTCCCCCAATCTCGCAAGTATCCTTTTTGAACGGAACGTGAACACGTTCAATTGGGTTGGCCGCGCGTTCATGGATACTTCTTTGGGTAAAACATGGTTTCGAGCACGCGAACAGTTTATGACAAACTCGATACGGATCGATGGCGCAGGAGCATCGGCACGACAGGGTTTGCGGAGTGACCAGCAATTCCTTTCGCTTCGGGCAGGCCATTTGCTCACGACAGATTTTTCGCCGACCGCGCAATGGTATTCTCTGGTAACGACCGACAATCGATCCGGAGGGGTTGGACAGGTTTCTATTCACTCTGTTCTGGGGGGATTTGAGTACAGTGGACTGCCATTGATTTCTCTTCAGCCGTTAGCGGGGTATCGCTGGGAGCGACAACTGGGAACGCGAGATCAAGGATTCAGCTATGAGGTGAACGGATCACTCCGCCCCTTGGAATTGGATGGGTATCGACTTCGGGCGATTGGCCAACTACACCGCGATAACATTGCTCCAAGACTGCTTGAGAGTAATAACGCCGGTTTTGGGATTCAAAAGAACTTTCTCAGCTTCTCCCGCGACAGCCTTGATGTGCGATTCATTCGAAACAGGAGGGAGTATTATGTCGTTGCGGACAGCAACATCGAAAGCAGGGGTGAGACAATTATCTCGGCGATGAATCTCCTGGATTATGAATTGTCTTCGACGGTAATCGCAACTGTAGCCGCTGGTATCAGTGACCGCGTGCTTGATAAGGATACTCGACTCATCGGCGGTCAATCACAACCGCTTACGGAAGACTACAAGTTCGGGACATCCATCGAAGAGTTCACGCTGGATGTCCTTCTTCAGGCTGCATACACTTCTCCCGGCGGTTCCACCACGGTTCTTGGAAGGCTGGCATACAACGAGCGTAACGAGGACCATGCGGCGAAGCTTCCGGCGGAAGCCCCATCCACTATCACCTTGCTTCATCGGCAGCGCGATGAATTGGAGAAGACCAAGAATAATGTTTCCCGGCGAACATCTCTCTCCGGTTTGCTGAATACTTCTCTCACTCGTTCCGACAGAATCACCGTGGCAGGAGGCGCGGCAATACTGCGCTATGATACGCCGAGTCTCACGAATACAGAGGACAGGGATGAACTTCTTGTGAACGCGTCGGTAACAACGTTCCATACCATCGGCCCTAACTTCCAACTCGCAATCGCATTGGATGGAAGCATCAGTCACCTCGTGTACTTATTTGGTGATCGGAGCGGCAGCAACAATTTTAATCGTATCCTCAGACTCTCCCCGATTGCTCTTTGGAGGCCAACGAAGAACTTTCGAACCACAAATTCGTTCGAAGTTTTGTCGAACTACACTGTGTATGATTTTGAAACGCAGTTTTCGGCAGTGCGGAGCTTCGCCTTCCGTCAATTTGCATTGCGGGATTCTACCGTTTTCGACATTTCAGCAAGAGTTGGCCTTGATTTTCTTGTCCATTTACGGTTATATGAACGGGGGCAATTGGATTGGACAGAGTTCACGGAGCGGCTGGAGAATAGCTTTTCGGATCAAACATACGACGGTCAAATACGGTTTTCTCCGACCCCGGGCATCCTTTTTGGAGCCGGAGTTCGCTACTTCAGTCAGACCCGCTATACACATACGCTGGGAGAAAAGGTCCTCGATTCATTTTTCCGAAGTGTCGGTCCAACATGTAACGTGCTTCTTGAATTGAGCAGCCGGAGCCTGGTGCGGTTGAGCGGATGGTATGAATACAGAACGAACCCGGACGGTTCAACAAAGGAGTTGCCCAATATGACGTTCCATCTGCAGTACCTTTTCTAACAAAGGATCTTTGACGTGCCTCCCAAGTCCAACAGCTTCAATCTCACCCTTCCGAGTAAGCCCACCTCTATCACCAAGGTGGAACCCTTCCTGAAGAAAATCGTCGATGCCCTTGGCCTCGATGATGAACAAATGAACAAACTGATGGTGGCGGTGACCGAAGCTGTCAACAATGCAATCGTCCATGGGAATAAACAGGATCCCAAGAAAAACGTGACGATACGGAGCGAGGTGCAATCGGGGGAACTTCTCATCGTTGTGCGGGATCAGGGAAAGGGATTCAACCCCGCATCCCTGCGCAATCCGCTTCAGGAGGAGAACCTCATGCTGACGAACGGCAGGGGAGTATTCTTGATGCGAAGTCTGATGGATAAGGTGGAGGTTAGTATGGATGCGGACGGTACGCGCGTGGAATTGTCGATGAGCCTGGACCGAAAAGGCTAAAAGCAATGGAGCCGCCCGAGGCGGCTCCACTGAAGGCCAACGATTATAATTTCAGTTTTCCTATCAGTTCCTTCACCTCGTTCGCCGACTTTTCAAGAGCGGTTTGCTCATCCGCGTTCAACTTGATCTGAATAATCTCCTCGATCCCTTTTCTTCCAAGCTTTACTGGAACGCCAACGTAGGTGTCCTTGATTCCGTACTCTCCCTGGAGGTACGCCGCGCAGGGGAGAATTCTCTTCTTGTCCTTGACGATCGATTCAACCATCTGCACTGCTGACGCAGAGGGGGCGTAATACGCACTTCCGGTCTTCAAGAAATTCACAATCTCGATTCCTCCCTCGCGTGCCCGCTTTACCAACCGGTCGATGGTTGACTGGCTCAGCAATTCTGTGATAGGAATACCTGCTACGGTGGAATATCTTGCGAGAGGGACCATGGAGTCCCCGTGCCCACCCAGAACAAAAGCCTGCACGTCTTCAACAGAGACGTTCAGTTCCATCGCGATGAATGAGCGGAACCGCGCAGTGTCGAGAATACCGGCCATCCCGACCACCCGGTGTCGTTCGAAGCCGCTGGTCTTCATGGCAACGTAGGTCATGACATCCAGCGGATTGGAGACAACAATGATAATGGAGCGAGGCGATTTTGTGACGACAGAGGCCGTGCAGGACTTGACGATTTCTTTGTTGGTATTGACCAGGTCATCCCGACTCATACCTGGTTTCCGGGCGATCCCGGCGGTGATCACCACGATGTCGGAATTCGCGGTCTCATCGTATCCATTGGTACCGATCACCTTCACATCGGTCTTCTCAACCGGGGTGGCCTCATACATATCAAGGGCTTTCCCCTGCGGAACTCCTTCAACGATATCAACCAGGACGAGTTCGTTGGCGAGCTGCTTATCAACGATGCGTTGTGCAGTTGTTGCGCCCACATTGCCGGCGCCGATGACTGTAATCTTCATTTTGATCTCCATCTGTTTCTGAGTAGTGACTGATTCGAGCGTTATGAACAGTATCGAAATGGGAGGTTGGCGAACAAAAAAGTCCTGTCAGATACACGACAGGACTTCTACATCTAAAGGATCGAAGAGTGGTTGTGCTTAGGCCTTCGGGAGGACGCTCACAACCTTCCGTGCCTTGCTATACTTTTTGAAATTGACAATACCTTCAATTTTTGCAAAGAGGGTATCGTCTCCGCCGATACCAACGTTTGTGCCGGGTTCAAACCTTGTCCCTCGCTGGCGTACGAGTATGCTTCCGGCAGAGACAAGCTCGCCTCCAAATCGCTTCACACCCAAACGTTGCGCGTTGCTATCGCGACCGTTTCGGGAACTTCCAACACCTTTCTTGTGTGCCATAACTACTTCCTGCTATCCAATTTTCGTTATTTGAACCTGCGTGAAATCCTGCCGATGGCCTCGCTTCACACGGTATCCCTTCCGGCGTTTCTTTTTGAATACCATGACCTTGTCTGCCTTCGCATGATCAATGACGCTTCCTTCAATCGTCACGCCTTTCACGAGCGGCTGACCGATCTTCGTTCCCTTTTCGTCACCGACAAGCAGGATCTTATCAAATTTAACCTTGGCGCCCGGCTTCTCATCCAACTTCGGGACCTTAATTGTATCGTCTTTGACGACCTTGTATTGTACTCCGGCAATTTCGACCACTGCAAACATCAACGTATCCTCACATCATTCAATTAAGACAGAAGCACCATGGCTAGTTCAAAACGGGCACTAAAAATACAGATTTCCCTTCTGAAAGTCAACGCAAAAAGTGGTCTCACACTGTCACTCAAAGTACTTATCAATCGTGGATTGCGAAGATGGTGGCCCGGTAATCCTCAGGAGAACATACTCGTCAAGATGGACGTAGGTCAAGGTAAGATCGGAAGACCTCATCTTTTCCTCAGCGATAAGAGATTTCAGACGGCTGCGGATCTGACTTTCGGGGCCGGAAAAGAGGAAATCTTTCCCGTTCGCAACATCACGGGTATGGACAATCCATCGCTGGAGTTTACTCCGGATGAGATTCTCGTCCTTTGCGAAACGGTGTGACGCCAGGATGTCCTTTGGAGATTGTCGTTTGCCTGATTTCATTCTATGTTGTCGAATTGGAGAAGGCGCAATCCGTTGAGAATAACAAGAAGGGCGGCTCCATCATCTGCAAGTACAGCCATCCATAGTGTTGCCCACCCCGAAATACTGAGAAGCAGAAACACAAACTTCAACCCAAGGGCGAGGCCGATGTTCTGTTTGATGATCCTGATCGCCTTCTTGCTCAGCGAGAATAGATGCGGCAACTTGCTAATATCGTTCGACATGAGAACCACGTCGGCGGACTCAAGAGCGGCATCGCTTCCAGTTACTCCCATAGCAATCCCGACGGAGGATGCCGCAAGCACGGGTGCGTCATTCACTCCATCGCCAACCATCGCAGTATACCCAAATGATTCTTGCAGTTCGTGCATGCGCGATACCTTTTGTTCCGGCAAGAGTTGAGAGCGCACATTCTTGATTCCAACCGCTTCCCCGATCATCGAAGAGATGCGATCATTATCGCCTGAGAGCAATTCGATGTGGCTTAGACCCGTCTCCTGAAGTTGCTCAATGGTGCGTTTGCTCTGCGCTCGTACTGAATCCTGAAGCGCAATGATCCCGAGGGGTCGCCCGTTGTCAAAAAGGACAATGGAATTTTTTCCTTCGGTCGAAAGCCTGTCGAGACTATGCTCAAGCTCATCGGAACATCGTCCGTTGTCGTGAAAGAGATCATGGCTGCCAATCTGGTACTTGCGCTTGTTAACAACCGCTTGAATGCCTTTGCCGGGGATTGCCTCAAATTCCTCGACGCGGAACTGCTCGTATGCGACATTCCGTTGAGCTGCTTGAGCAACAATCGCAGACGCAAGGTGATGCTCTGAATGGGCCTCCATCGCTGCGGCGATTCCAATTACTTCCAGTGGGTTGCCATCATAAAGCGGGAAAATATCCGTTACCACATGTTTGCCTTCAGTGAGTGTCCCTGTTTTGTCAAAGGCGAGTGCCCGAACCTTGCTCAGGGTCTCGATGTGGTTTCCGCCTTTGATGAGTATTCCCCTGCGCGCGGCATTGGTCAAGGCGCTCACCAAGGTAACCGGAGTAGAAATAACCAAAGCGCAGGGACACGCAATCACCAGGAGGACAAGCGCCCGGTAGAACCATTCCCAGAACGGTTCGTGCAACAAAAGAGGGGGAACGACGGAGATGATTATTGCAAGGATAAGCACCGAGGGGGTGTATATTCGTGCAAATCCATCAACGAAACCCTGAATCGGCGCTCTCGACTTCTGTGCGTCTTCCACCAGGTGGATCATGCGAGAAACCGTCGAATCCTCAAAGTCGCGAGTCACACGGATTCTGAGCGATCCATTCCGATTGATTGACCCGGCAAAGACCTCGGCACCCGGTTTTTTTCGGATGGGCGTCGATTCTCCCGTAATCAACGATTGATCGATGTATGATTCACCTTCAACAACAACTCCATCGAGAGGTATCCGTTCACCCGGCCGCACTATCAGGAGATCATCGGGATGAACATCCTTTGCGGAGAGGAGAAGTTCTTCGCCATTACGCAACACGGATGCGTTTTCGGGAGACAGGTGCAATAGTGATTGAACAGCCCGCCGGGTTCGCCCAGCGCTGTATGATTCAAGCATCAGCGAGACGGAGAAGAGCACCATAACTGCAGCGCCTTCCTCCCATCGGCCAATCGCAACGGCTCCAAGTGCAGCGATGGACATGAGGACATTCATGTCGAATGCGAATATGCGGAGCGATTTCCAGGCACGAAGAAACACGCGCAGCCCAGTTACGAGCATCGCCACTGCAAAGAAGACTTCTATCGGTGCACCGGTGTCTTGAGAACCATCAAGCGCGAGGCCAACGACAAGGAAGGCCGCTCCAATTGTGGTCAGAATTCCTTCCCGGTGTCGTTCCCAAAATGGCTCGGGCTGTTCAAGTTCCAGTTTCGATCGAACGGAAAAACCAACCGCGTCGAGAAGTCGAGTGATTTCTTTGCTGGTAACTCCAGGGTTGACGCTTAATTCCGATGTCACTGGATTGAATGAATAAGAATCCATACCGATGGTTGCATCAAGCTTCTTCTTCATCACCGCCTCCTCGGTGGAACAGCAGATTCCAGATACGTAGTATGTACTTTTTCTTGAAGTGGACATGGAGCTGTTTCCTCAATCCTCCTTAACGTGTTTGACACCGAGACTCATCAACTCCTCGATGTGGTGATCGTCCAACATGTAATAAGTCATCTTTCCTTCTTTGCGGTATTTCACGAGTCGCATTGTCTTCATCATCCGCAGTTGATGTGAGACCGCCGAGTCGGTAAGGTGCACCAGAGACGCAATGTCACTGACGCACAACTCCTGCCTAGAAAGGGCAAGGCAGATTTTCAAGCGGGTAATGTCACCAAGCACTTTGAAGGTTTCACTAAGTCCGATGAGGATGTCCGTGTCGTGAATCGCCTTTGAAGCAGCGGACACCTTGCCTTTATCAAGAATGCGTTCCATAAGACTCTCTGAAACAGTTGAACAATTGCTCAAATGATAAAGGAATTTCTTCAAGATGTCAAGAGGAGATTACAGATCGTCTAAACGGGAAAGAGCGTCGCGGAGGATTTTCGTTATGAGATTGGGATCGTACGGAACGTTCCAGGTACCGGGATCTTTCATCAAGAGGTGAATCACTTCAAGGGAAATACTGCCGGAATGATACGAAAGAAAATTTGGGTCAGTCCTGAGTTGTTGTTGGATCTTCTTTAGAGAAATGGAATTATCGGGCCGCAGCAAGCAATCGACAGCGCGACTATAGAGACGTGGATCAATTTTCATGGGGAACCTCGACGGAGTCGGACGCATCGCCGACGCATGCTGCTAAGATAGACAATTCTGAAGCAAACTCAAGGCCTCTTTCTACTGGTAGTACTTCAGCTCGACTGTTTGAAAACGGATTTTCAGGAACTTGTATAACGGCCACGACGTCCTGACGCAGATAAACATGAAGACAGCCCCGGCAACGAGGTCGATAACATAGTGATACCGCTGGTAGACGGTTGCAATGATCAGCATCGTTCCCACGGTATACATCACATAGCGCGAGCGTACCTTCCAGTGCGCGGCGAGGTACATCAAGACGAGCGTCATCATGGTATGACCGCTGGGAAACACATCTCGTTGTGATGCCGCCATCGAAACCACGTTCGGTACCCCCATGGGAATCGATTCACCGAGGTTCACGAAAGCACGGAAGAGGGGAGTGAGCCACAAACCGGGCAGGTTGGTGTCGATCATTGAAAAGTCATGGAGCGTAAATCTGGGACCGATAGCCGGAAAGAGAAAATATCCAAGATACGAGAGAAAGAAACCGTAGATGCAGGTAAACATGAAGTAAAGAAACAAATCCATCTGGCCTTTACGGTAGAACTCATATCCCACAATGAGGAACAAGAAATAAAACGAGGTATAGGCAATCTGCAGCAGTTCGGTGAGTACCGGATGGTGAAATTGGTAGATCCATTGTGTGGGATGGACGCCGAACAGCCAGTGATCTGCCGCGATGAGCCAATCGTCATAGTCTTTCCCAAAATGGATCGGCTTGATCATGTAATACAGTTCTTTGAACGTAAAAAAGACCAGCGGTCCATGATACCAGTCGTGGATATATCCAAGAAATTTCGAGCCTGTGCGATGTCTGGTGACGGCCAGTGCCACGATAAGAATTGCCGTTCCGAGGTTAATGCCAATGAGGAGTCCCCAGTTTGGGATGCGCGAAGCAAACGCGATGTTGATGATCGTGAGAAGACAACCGAACAAAATGATGAGGATATCCGCCGCGTGCATGTCACGCGTCAAATCGCGAATGGAATTCATAGTTTCCCGCGGTATGAAGGAGTGATCAGGAGCCTATGCATACACCAGACTCATGATGCCAAAATAGATGAGGAGTCCAAGTGCATCATTCGTGGTGGTAATGAATGGTCCGGTGGCAATGGCAGGATCGATCTTCAGACGTTCCAACATAAGAGGGATGGAGGCACCAACAACGGTTGCGTTCAACACGACTACCATCAGTGCGAGTCCCACCGTTATGCCGAAACGGAGGTCGCCAAACCAGATATAAGAAACAGCGAAGACCAGGAGGCTCAACACAGCACCGTTCACCATCGCAATGGAAAATTCTTTGCTGATCCGTTTGGACGTTCCGCCGAGCCGCACGTCGCCGGTGGCAAGCCCGCGAACAACGATGGCGGAGGATTGAATCCCGGCATTGCCACCCATGGCCATGATGATGGGGATAAAAAATGCTGCCGCGATAATTTCTTCAATCGAAGCCTGGAAGTTCTTGAGAACCATCGCTGAAAGAATCTCCCCGCAAAATCCAAGCAGGAGCCAGGGAAGTCGAATGCGAGAGATGCCAAACACGGAAGTCGCAAGCTCTTCCGTTCCGGTAAGACCCGCCATCCGTTCAATATCTTCTTCCGCTTCTTCCTGGACGACATCCATAATATCATCCACGGTGATGCGACCGATCAACTTCCCCTCCTTATTGACCACCGGAACGGAAACAAGATCATACTTTCGTATGATGTTTGCGACCTCTTCCTGATCCATCTCTGCAGGAACAGTGATGACCTCCGTATTCATTACTTTCCCCATGTGTCGTCCCGGACCGAGGAGGATGAGTTGGCCGACGGGAAGGAATCCCTTCAGTGCTCCATCGGAATCGGTTACATAGATATTGTGGGGAAGGATTCCCTCCTTCACAAACTGCCGTGTCTTGCGAATGGCTCCTTTGACCGTGTCGTTCGTGAATGTTGTCAGCACCTCTGTTGCCATTATCCCGCCGGCGGAGTCTTCAGGATAGCGAAGGAGTTGATGGACGCTGGCGGCATCCTCCTCCTCAATCTTATCCAGGACTTCCGTGGCGACTTCATCCCGAAGATCCTGGATTATATCCGCCGCATCATCCGACTCCAGTTCGCCGACAATTCTGGTGATCCCCTCCGTGCTGATCGACTCCAGCAGCGTTTCTCGGAGTGATTCGTCTAGTTCGGTGAGTACCTCACTCGCAATGTCCGGCGTGAGCAAACTAAAGACATGCTGTCGATCATCCTCTTCCAGATTTTCAAGCAGGTCGGCGATATCGGCTGCATGCAAGTCGACGAGGATGTTGAGTAGTCCTCCATGAACGGCGGAGGTAGTGCGTTCGCCCTCCTCGATTGAAAGGGAATCCTCATGGATAAGCTCCCTGATATCGTGGAGGAGTTCATCGTCCAGCTCCACCGTGCGGTGAGGGGGTAACTTTTTCGCATGATTTGCCATGGTACTTGGCTCTGGCTTTCTTTTAGCCATGACCCGCCCGTTCGAAAAGAACATTCGCCATTCCGACGAGCTGTTGCACCGTTAACGCCTCGGGTCTTTCATCGAGGTGAGGAATTCCGTCCAGCACATCCCTCGTTTTGACGATATCCAGGAGGGAGTTACGAAGCATCTTCCTTCGTTTTCCGAATGCAGTGCGAATAAAATGGCGCATGAATAGTTCGTCGCGAACTGGAAATCGTGGACTGTCAAGAAAAGAAATCTGCACCAACGAAGAGAGCACATCGGGGATCGGTCTGAATGACCGCGGTGAAACATCGAAATGCAATTGAACATCAGCGACAAGTTGCGTGGCAACGGCCATGATGCCATAGTCTTTCGTTCCTGATTGGGCGACAATCCTGCGAGCGACTTCCCTCTGCATCATAAGCGTCGCGTCAATCACGTCATGCCGAAAATCAATCAGACGAAAGAGGATTGGACTCGTAATGTTATAGGGGATGTTCCCGACGATCCGGAGTCTTTTGTGTTCCGATTGTGCCAACTGATGGAAGTCGGTGGTAAGTACATCCTGATGAAAAAGTGCAAGTCTTGTTTCACCGAATTCGGAACGGAGCCGGGTGAATAATACATCATCCAGTTCCACAGCGATCACCCGCGCGTCCGAGTCGACTAGTCCGCGAGTCAGCGACCCATCACCGGGACCGATCTCGCAAACGACATCGCCCGCCTTTGGATCTAATGTGGTGATAATGTTGCGAAGAACATTTGCATCCCGAAGAAAGTTTTGTCCGAGAGACTTTTTTGGTCGACGGTGCACTGAAGTGCGAGGAGGCAAGCGGTTTGCTCGAGTGTTCAACAAGGTGAATCCAATATAGAGAAGAGGGGTCCGAGAGTCAATGAATCATTCCTCGTCTCGGCGTGGTGAAGAGGCCTTCTTAAGTATGACGTCGCGAGTGGACATCGTCCGGCTCCTTTGCTTTTCATAGTGGAATTGGTTAGTTTCTCGTCAATTATTTTCCTTACCAACTCTCTCTGGCTTCATGGCCGACGAAAGACCCGACACACCGAACGAGAAAAAAGAAGAGTCCCCGCAGCGTTCTAACGAACAGCGTCCTCCGGGCGGCCGGCCCCGACGCCGCAGACGCCGCTATCAACGACCACCTGATTCCCAAGGTCAAGAGACTTCACCGCAGCAACAAAAGGGTCTTCCTCCCAGAGTGAGCGGAGAGACACAGCGCGGCGAACAGATTCGACTTTCAAGTCACGACAGACAGAAGTACCAGCTTGATCTCAGTGTTGTAATTCCTCTCTATAATGAAGAAGAGTCGCTGCATGAATTGTACACACAGTTAAGCGAGACTCTGTCCAGGTCGAATATCAGGTACGAACTACTGTTTGTGGATGACGGCAGCACGGACGATTCTTTCCGGAATCTTCGTGATCTCAAACGGCGCGATCAGCGGATCAAGATCATCCGGCTTCGAAGAAACTACGGAAAATCGGCAGCGCTCTCTGCAGGATTTGAACATGCGAGAGGGGCAATCGTGATCACGATGGATGCAGATCTTCAAGACGATCCTTCCGAGATTCCCGCGCTTGTACAAAAGGTTCAAGGAGGATACGATCTCATTTCCGGATGGAAGAAGGTGCGGTACGATCCTCTATCCAAGACTATCCCGTCGCGGTTCTTTAATTTTGTCACCTCCCGACTTACAGGAATTAAGCTGCATGATTTCAATTGCGGCCTCAAAGCCTACCGCAATGAAGTGGTCAAATCCGTTCGTGTGTACGGCGAACTTCACCGCTATGTTCCTGTATTGGCAAAATGGGAGGGCTTTATCATTGGCGAAATGGTGGTAAAGCATCGGGCGAGAAAGTACGGAAAGACAAAGTTCGGTGTGGGAAGATTCTGGAAAGGATTCCTCGACCTGCTGACTGTTCTCTTTACCACACGGTATTTCGGCCGACCACTGCATCTCTTTGGGTTTTGGGGACTCGTTGCCCTGCTCGCGGGCGTCGGTATTGATGCCTGGCTTGCGGGGGAATGGTTTATGGGTGAAACAGCTCTCGGTAACCGTCCACTTTTTCTAGGGGGAATACTCCTCATCATTGTCGGTATTCAGATGATTTCAATCGGGTTACTGGGAGAAATGATCACGAAGGCCCGGCACAGCGATGAGGGGTATCAAATTCGAGACCACTTGAAATGACGGAACTGCAGAGCCCGGTTCCTCTCAAAACGGACTGCCGGTGGTTCCGTGGTGATATTCCATGCGCGCCGCACAAACAACACGGTGTGCATTGCGTCGACAGCAAGGGAACCACGTGTTCGTTTTATGATCCATGCACCTCGAAGATTCTGATCATCAAGCTCGGTGCGATCGGTGATGTTATTCGCACAACGCCTCTCCTCGCAAAACTTACAGACGTCCATCCCCGAGCAGAAATCTGGTGGCTGACCCACACGCCTGCAGTCGTTCCTCGCACTGTCGATATTGTTCTTCCCTTTTCAGCGCAAAGTGTTACTACGTTGCAGGCGACCCAGTTTGACCTTATCATCAATCTTGATAAGGACAGGGAAGCTTGCGCTTTAACAGCCCTGTTGTCTGCTTCTACCAAAAAGGGGTTTACTCTCCGTGATGGTAAGCCTTCTCCTATTGGCGTGGATGCTGTCCACAAGTTCATGACCGGTGTGTTTGATGATCTCAATAAGAAGAACACAAAAAGTTACCCTGAGGAAATATTTGAGATCTGTGGCTTTCAATTCAACGGTGAAGAGTATGTCCTCGACTCATTTGCTGACGACGGTTATTCGTGGAAACTCCCAGCAAAGAAGAAGATTATCGGACTGAACACCGGTTGCGGCGGCCGATGGATATCGCGCCTCTGGGCAGAGAAAAACTGGGTCGCACTCGCAAAGAATCTGAAAAAGATCGGGTACGTTCCACTTCTTCTCGGTGGCGAACAAGAGCATGCCATGAACAAAAGGATCCAAAAGAAAAGCGGCGCACTATACTTTGGCCATTTTTCGTTGCGCCAGTTTATTAACCTTGTTGATCAATGCGATCTTGTGGTGACTGCTGTGACGATGGCTATGCATATTACGATCGGATTGCGTAAGAAAATCGTTCTCTTCAACAATATTTTCAATAAGAGCGAATTTGAACTATATGGTCGCGGAGAGATTCTTGAACCGGCTTTCGGTTGCGAGTGCTATTATTCACCCGTCTGCCCAAACGATTGTATGCAATATATAACGGTCGACATGGTCACCAAAGCCATCAAACGACACATTCCCCTCCGGCGATAGCAGATGTCAAAAGGGAAAAAGAAATCCGGTGACGGGCAAAAGAGAATTCAACAAGTTGCGTCCGCCATCAGCCTTCACGATTGGCAGTGTATCCTGATCCTCGCCCTCCTCGTTGCGGTTTTTTTCCACCAGCATTTGCTGGGAAAGGCTTTCCTTTGGGAAGACTTCCTCTACCATAACTATCCTGTCCGTAGTTTTGCGGCAACCAGTATGGCAATGGGTGAGTTGCCGCTGTGGAACCCCTTCACCTTCAATGGAATGCCGTTCCTGGCGGACATTCAGACTACCGTTTTTTATCTCCCGTGTACTGCGCTGATGTTCTTCGTCCAGGATGGAGTCTTGAATTCTTATTGGCTGCAACTTCTTATCATCCTGCATTATCTCCTCGCTGGTGTCGGGATGTTCTATCTCGCGAAATCATTTCGACTGCGTCAGTTGCCATCATTGGTGGCGGGTGCAACGTATATGTTCTCCGGGTTCATGGTCACCCATGCAATTCATCAACAGATCATTACACTGGTTTCCTGGTACCCGTTGATTCTGTTGTTTTTCCGAAACGCACTTACGACCAGGGACTGGAAATGGGTATTCCTTGCGTCCCTTGTGCTGGGTCATTCAACCTTCGCCGGTTATCCTCAACTCTCGCTTTATTTTTACTGCTTTCTCGGCGCATTTTTTCTTTTTGAATTGCTCGGAACCTTCAAGTTTAAAGAACTTGCCAGCCGACCCGCACTTACTATGGCGGCGAAGGCCGGGCTCATCGTTGGGTTGTCTATCGCGGTCGCCATGATACAGCTCTTACCCACGTTGGAGCTATCGGGATTCTCTCAGCGCGCCGAGATTACCTATGACAAATCAGCCGAAGGTTCTCTTGCCTGGTCCCAGCTTCTCACATTCTATTTCCCAAAATTCTTTGGTGTGTCCGATGCCCACGGGTACTCGTATTTCGGACCGGGTCCGTACTGGTACTACTGGGAAACAAGCATGTACCTCGGCATTCTTCCACTTTTCCTCGTGATCCTCTCATTCAAAATAATCAGGAAGAATCGAGTCATTCCGTTTCTCTGGGGACTTATTGTATTTATCCTTCTGTTCTCGCTCGGGAGAAATTTTCCACTTCACAAACTGTTCTTCGAATTCGTTCCTGGGTTTTCGACCTTCAGAAACCCCGCACGGATGGGGATCCTCCTTTCACTTGCGGCGTCCCTGCTCGGTGCGTTCTCGCTCGATCATTTATTGAGTGGTGAAGTGACAACTGCACAGAAAAAACAGCTTACCAAAATACTGATGATCCTGGGTGGAATCGGCGCTGGTTTGTGGCTTTTGATTTCTGTGAATGCGTTGCAAAGCGGTTTGGGGATGGCTATCAACGATCAGGTAGGATCATTCATCCAAAAGCATGCAAACATTTCCCTCTTTGTCATTCTTGGGACGACCGCCGCCATGTGGTGGCTCATGAGCAGAGATGCGCTGTCCATAGCTGGAGGACTTTTGCTGGTCGGAGTGAGTTTCGGAGACGCATATCTTTTTGGAAGCGAGCAGAACACAGCAACAGTCAACCCGATGGAGTATTTTGGCAAAGCGGGTCAGCTCGTTGAGTACTTTGAGAAAGACGCAGGCGACACGCCGTTCCGGGTAAACACCCGCAATTCACAAGGGATGATCATGGACAGGAATCAAGGGATGGTATCGCGGCTGCAAACTATGGAAGGATACACACCTCTTGCCCTTCAACGAGTATATCCTCCGATGGCTTCCGATACGGCAATGTTCGACGTATTGAACGTCCGCTTCAAAACTGTGACGAAAGGGAATTCTCTTTCGATTGAACGGAATGAGAATCCTCTTCCGCGTGCGTTCTTCGTCTATCACTTTTACGTGACAGATAGTGAAAAAGAGCTTCTGGATACCTTGAAGAGCAGATCGTTCGATTACCGATCGATTGCCGTTCTGGAAAAAAACCCGGGGAAGATTCTTTCGCCGCAGGCATCGTCCCCCCGATGGAGTGCGAAAGTTGTGAGTTACCAGAACAATGACATAAGGCTTCAGGTGGAAACCTCTGTAGAAGGGTTTCTCGCGCTGAGCGAGATTTATTATCCGGGATGGAATGCGTATGTTGATGGTGTGGAGACCGAGATTTTTCGCACGGATTATAACCTCCGGGGATTGTTCGTGCCAAAAGGCGCTCATGAAGTGCAGGTACGCTTCGAGCCTTCATCTTTTGCCAGCGGCAAGATGATCACGCTCGCGTCAGTTGTTTTTTGTTTGGGAGGGATCGGATTCTCGATGAGGAAAAAGCAAGATCAAAGCACCCCAGAATAGCCCGATGTATTCTATCGTCATACCGATATTCAACGAAGAGAGGACGCTTCCCGCGCTTCATGATCGCATAACAAAGTCTCTTTCTTCTCTTGACCAACCATACGAAGTGCTGCTCGTGGACGATGGAAGCAGTGACCAGTCATTCCAATTGATGCGGGAAATCCACCAACAGGATCCGCGGTTTAAGATCATTCGTCTCTCCCGAAACTTCGGGCATCAGGTAGCTATCTCCGCAGGAATGGATTCTGCAACAGGCGACGCGCTTCTGCTTATGGATGGGGACCTGCAGGATCCGCCTGAGTTAATTCCGGAGATGATCAAACTTTGGAAGGAAGGCTCGCAGGTTGTCTACACCGTGAAGAAGAGCCGGAAAGAAAATCCGATCAAACGCGTGGCCTTCAGAGCCTTCTACAGACTCATTCGGTCATTGTCCTCTGTCGATATCCCCATGGAGGCCGGAAATTTTTCTCTTGTCGATCGAAGGGTCGTGGATGTACTTCGTTCGATGCCGGAGAGAAGCCGCTATCTCAGCGGCATGAGAGCGTGGGTAGGGTTTAAGCAAAGTGCTGTTCCATACGACAGGGAAGCCCGGTATGCAGGGGAACCGCGTATGAGCATTAATCGACTGGTCCGCCTTGCACTCGACGGCATTTTTTCATTCTCTGATGCACCGTTGCGTCTCGCAATCTATCTGGGTCTCCTTACGGCATGTGGCGCGTTTGCCGGGGGTCTGTATGTTCTCTACGCAAAGCTTTTTACCAACCAGGCGATACTTGGCTGGGCGTCCACAATCCTGTCGATCCTTTTTGTCGGAGGCATGATTCTCCTTACTCTCGGCGTCATTGGAGAATACATCAGTCGTATTTATGAGGAGGTGAAAAAGCGGCCGCTGTATGTCGTACAGGAAAAAGTAGGATTGTAAACAACATTGCAGCAGCCAGGTGCACCGATCGGTTCTCGATCATTCGTGTCCCTGGCATTTTCGTGACTGGACTGGCACTTGGAAAAAGAAATCTATTCACTTCAATACAAAGTGGAGAAAGACCACTGGTGGTTCGTTGCAAGACTCCGTATTCTCCTTCGTTATCTCGATGTGAAAATGCCGGCTTCGTCTTCGGTGAAACTATTGGATGTTGGCTGCGGAACCGGTGCAGTCCTCGAGGCATTGGCCAAACGATACGATGCGCATGGCATCGACTCGTCTCTTGACGCAGTTGCGTTTTGCCGGGAGCGAGGACTTGCAAACATGAAGGTTGGGCTCCTGGAGGATGTCTCGGAAAACGGCTCGTTCGACATTTTGACATTTTTTGATGTGGTGGAACACGTCGCGGACGATGCCGGGCTTCTTCGGAACGCGTACAGAATCCTGAAACCGGGAGGACGTATTCTCATCACGGTCCCGGCGTTTCCATCATTGTGGAGCCGCCACGATGAGATCCTGCACCATCAACGGCGGTACACGCGTGCTCAACTTCGGTCCCTCGTTCAAGGAGTGGGGTTCCATATTCATCATCTAACATTCTTCAACACGCTTCTCTTTCCAGTTGCTGTGGTGAAACGATTCGCTGCAAAGCTCTCAGGTTCTTCAGAGGCAAATGATCTGCAGATACCGGGCGGGTCGGTGAACGGGGCTTTGAGAACCATCTTCGCTGCCGAACGTTTTGTCCTTCCTTATGTATCATTGCCTTTCGGACTTTCACTTCTTTGCTGGGGGGAGAAGCGATCCTCATGAATATCGTTATTATCGGGACGGCGTTTCCTTTGCGTGGTGGCATCGCCCATTACAATGCATTGCTCGCTGAAGCTCTCTCGGTCCGGCACTCGGTCAGGACAATCACCTTCAAAAGGCAATATCCCTCTTTCTTGTTTCCGGGGAAAACACAGGAGGAGTCGGGGGACGAGCCGAAGGTGGGTCCAGCACCGCAGTTGGTGGACTCTATCAATCCGATGAACTGGATTCGTGTCGGAAAACAGATTCGACGCGAGGCGCCGGACCTTTTGATCTTCAAGTATTGGCTTCCTTTTTTTGGGCCTTGCTTCGGAACGATTGCGCGTTGGGCCCGCAAGAACAAGAAAACACGTATTTTTTTCATTTGCGATAACGTTATTCCGCATGAGCACCGTCCGGGAGACCGAGCATTTACACGCTACGCATTCGGTGCGGTCGATGGATTCATTGTGCAATCGGGAGCTGTGGAGAAAGACCTCTCACAATTCTGGCCCGGGGCTCGCTTTAAGAATGTTCCTCACCCGGTGTACAATATTTTCGGTGAGAGCCTGCCCAAGGAGGTAGCCCGCAAGCAACTGAACATAGAAAAGAAAAACATCTTGCTCTTCTTTGGGTATGTGCGAAAGTATAAAGGACTGAACGTGCTTCTGGATGCCATGCCCCAGATTCTCGAAAAGATCGACCTGACATTGATGGTGGTGGGAGAGTTTTATGATGATGAACAAAAATACCGTTCGCAGATTGCCAAACTCGGACTGAAAAAGAACGTGATCATCAAGTCGGACTACGTTCCGAATGAGGAGGTCGGAAAATATTTTTCTGCAGCCGATGTTGTTATCCTTCCGTATCTCTCCGCAACGCAGAGCGGCATTGCCCAGATCGCATACAACTTCGATAAGCCGGTGATCGCTACCGATGTCGGTGGCCTGTCCGAGGTAGTTCTCCACGAGAAAACAGGTTTCGTCGTTTCACCGAACAATCCGGCGGCCCTTGCTGAGGGCATTGTTCGGTTCTTTCAGGAAAAAAAGGAAAGCGCTTTCGTGCCGATCGTTCGTGAAGAAAAAAAGAAGTACACTTGGGATGCCCTGGTCAAGGCGATCGAGGAGCTTGCGCAGGTATGAAAGACCCTTGTATCATCTGCCGAAGCACGGAGCATAGGTTTGTTTGCAGGAAGAATGGATTCGACCTTGTCCGATGCAACTCCTGCGGTCTCGTCTCCGTCAGCCCTTTGCCGGTCAAGAAGGAGCTGGAGGATTATTATAAGGAGGGATACAACCAGTTTCTCTATTCGTTTACTTCTCCTCTCACCAAGCCGGCAGCACGCAAGACGAAAGAACTAAAGATTGTTGAAAGACAT
>DASWHW010000164.1:0-5878 GCA_036397975.1 Bacteroidota bacterium | reverse complement strand
AGCAAATTTTGGACTTCGCCTTTTTCGCTTTTCAATGTACCGTTCAACATCACTCATGACTCTTTCCTCATTTGATAATATTCAACTCTGCGTTGCTGTGCGAGATCAATCTCACGTCTCGGAGTCTTCCGCTTTTTCTTTGAGAAACCGCCTGTCAACACCAGATTCGAATCATCGAAGAATCCGAGAAGGCGGTAGCTATTTCCACCGGTTTGTATTCGAATCTCCCAGAAATCTTCTGTGCCGACGAGCTTCTTCAGGTACTGTTTTGGAACCATATCGAGCCGTTCGACCAATCGGAGAACCCACGCCACTTTCTGGGCTTGCCGATCTGAAAGCGAATCAAGAAACTCCTCAACGGGTACCTTCCCTGAAGCGGTTCGATAGAACTGAATCGTCAGCATGGATCAAGTTAACGCATCTGTTAACCAGTTACAAGACCATTATTGACGTTTTGAACCGTCGGAAGTGCATACGGTCTATGGATCTGGTCCCACAGGCTATTGGCTGCATGCTGCACTAGTTGCAGCTGGATTTGATTC
Organism: Bacteroidota bacterium; assembly: GCA_036397975.1. Lineage (GTDB taxonomy): Bacteria > Bacteroidota > Ignavibacteria > UBA10030 > UBA6906 > SZUA-287. The sequence continues at coordinate 5,336 of DASWHW010000164.1, read as the reverse complement.
GATGATAACGAATAACCAAAAGATGTTCGGCACTTTAATCGAGGTCAATATGAAAACCATCATTGCTCTTCTTGGATGCCTCGCATCCCTCTCCACCGCCCTTTCCCAGCAATCTGTAGAAATGCTCGGCCGCATTCACTTCCCCTCACTGGCATTTGGCAGCGACACGACCGGCGGGTCGGACTGCTGGGGATACACTGCGCCTGATGCAACGGAGTACGCTCTGATGGGAGTGAATGCGGGCATTGCCGTCGTCAAAGCCAGCACGATGGAAGTCATCACCGTCGTCCCCGGGCCGACAACGGGAGATTTCCCGTACAAACACCGGGATATCAAGACGTACAGGAATTACGCGTACGCGGTCGCCGAGATGACAGGGACAAACCAGGGGATGATGATCATGGATATGAGGTATCTGCCCGACAGTGTCCACTACGTCCGGTCTTTTTTTGCCGGGACAAATATACGCTCTCACAATTTTTCCATCGACACGGCGAGTGCCCACGCTTACATCTGCCGTCAAAACTACAGCGGCTTCACGATCGTCAGTCTTGCCGATCCGGAGAATCCTGTGGAGGTTGGCTCTGTCACCACCACCGAAATCCACGATGTGTTTGGCCGGAATGATACCGTCTGGGTTGCAGAGGGGAATCGGCATACGTTTTCCATGTACGATGTAGCAAACAAGACATCGCCTGTACTTATTCTCCGGCACACGATTCCAAACGGCGGATACGTCCACAACATCTGGCCGACCAACGACGGACGGTATGCGATTACAACTGAAGAGACGGCATTGAAGAGCGTGAAGATATGGGATGTCTCGAATCCTGCGAATGTTACACTCGTCGGGGAGTATCTGGGTCCGAACGGACTCGCACACAATGTTCATGTCAAGGGGAACGAGTTGTACATCTCGCACTATGAAAGCGGAATCACCGTAGTTGATATTTCGAATCCAGCGAACCCCGTCGAGACTGCCCGCTTCGATACTTTTCCTCGGGGAGAGAGCGCGAATTTCAGAGGGTGCTGGGGCGCGTTTCCATTCACGGACAACGGCTATTTTTATACCAGCGATATCGAGGGTTATCTAACTGTACTGCGATTCATGCCTACGGGCGTTTCATCGTCCGCAAGTGAAAAACCGGAGTCATTCAGTCTTGAGCAGAATTATCCCAATCCGTTCAATCCATCCACAAACATACGTTTTCACCTCACGGAACCGGGGTATGTTTCTCTCCGCGTGTATGATCTTCTCGGAAGAGAAATCGAAACCGTCGTCGATGAAGCATTGGCCGCCGGAACGTACCTGCGCACGTTCAACGGAGACCGCCTTCCCAGCGGACTTCTTTTCATGCGGCTGGAATCGAACGGCAAGAAGCAAACGCGCCTGATGACGCTCCTGAAATAAATGAGCCTGCTCGGTATTTCTCCCGGCCTACCATCGTCCGATATCTCACGAGATGTGGCGTGGTACAAAGAGAAGACAGGTTTTGAGCCTCTTATCAACGACAGGATGTACGCCGTGCTTCGGCGCGAGAATCAATTCATTCACTTGCAGTGGCATGCCGATACGGAAGATGACCCGCTCCTCGGCGGCTCGGTCATCCGGATTTTCGTCAAGGAGATCGCTCCGCTCTTTGAGGAATTAGTGCAACGAGGCGGCGTCCGCCGGGACACGTTGCGTCTGAATACACCATGGAAGACAAATGAGTTCGGACTGCACGACCTGAACGAAAATGCAATCTTCTTCGTCGAAGACCTGTAACAACGGTTCGAACTCCGCCTACATTTCCGCGGAGGCGAAGAATCTCCAATTTCAACGCAGTGCGGTTGATTGTCTCGCCTGACTCCCCTATCTTATCGTGTCCGCAGTTCATTTCACAACCCCTCCGAGGTAGCAATGATGAAATCGATTGTTTTGCTTTGGTGTACTATGATTGTCGCAGGATGTGCACAACCGCATAAGGAGTCCTCTGATTTGGAAGCAAAAATCAAGCGTTTCGCACCGGTTGAAATCACCGCCGATGTTTCGAAGCTTTCGCCCGGCAACAAACAGGCACTGGACAAGATCATCGAAGCCTCCCGTATTATGGACAAGATTTTCATCCGCCAGGTCTGGAGCGGAAACGAGGCATTAAAAACAAAGCTGGAAGGCGATACCTCTCCGCAAGGCCTCCTGAAGATGAAATACTACAATATCAACATGGGTCCGTGGTCAACGCTGGATCATGATGAGCCGTTCATCGAAGGAGTCCCGAATCCCCGTCCGCCAGGGGCGAACTACTATCGCGAAGACATGACGAAGGATGAATTCAACACCTGGGAAGCAACCCTTTCCGAGGAAGATCAAAAGAAAGCGAAAGGATTCTTCTACACCATCCGGCGCGATGGCAACAACAAATTGATGCTCGTTCCTTACGCAGAAGAGTATCGCGGATTGCTCGAGCCCGCCGGCAAGCTCCTTCGCGAAGCGGCCGAGCTGACGGACAACGAAACCCTCCGCAAATTTCTCAATGGACGCGCGGATGCGTTCATGAGCAACGATTACTATGCAAGTGATGTCGCGTGGATGGATTTGGACAGTCCTATCGACGTTACCATCGGTCCGTACGAAGTATACATGGACAAGCTGTTCAATTACAAAGCCGCGTTTGAATCGTTCATCACTCTCCGGAATGAGGAGGAGACAGCAAAGCTGGGAATGTTTTCCTCGCAACTGCAGATGCTCGAGGATAACCTTCCCATCGATCCAAAGTACCGCAATCCGAAGCTGGGAGCATCGGCGCCGATACGCGTTGTCGATGTGGTGGTGGTTGGGGGCGAGGCACGCGAAGGGGTCCAAACTGCGGCGTACAACCTTCCGAATGATGAACGCGTGACACGCGAAAAGGGGAGCAAGCGGGTGATGCTGAAGAATGTGCAGGAGGCAAAGTTCAAAAAGATCCTCCTCCCGATTTCTTCCGTGGTTATCAACGAGAAGCAGCGTCCATCAATTTCCTTCGAACCGTTCTTTACCCATATCCTTGCACATGAGCTCATGCACGGCCTGGGTCCGCACACCCTTACCAAGAACGGCAAGCAAACGACTGTCCGGCAGGAGATGAAAGAACTGAGTTCCGCTCTTGAGGAAGCGAAAGCCGATATCTCCGGATTGTGGGCATTGCAATTTCTGATGGATAAAGGGATCGTCAGAAAGGAGATGGAAGAACAACTGTACGTAACGTATCTCACTGGAATGTTCCGCTCGGTGCGGTTTGGCATCAACGAGGCACACGGCAAGGGCGTCGCGGTGCAATTCAATTATCTCACTGATGAAGGTGCGTTTGCCTATGACGCAGGGAGCGGGATGTTCTCTGTCGACATCGGCAAAATCAAAGACGCTGCAAGGTCTCTTTCAGGCATCATCATGACAATTCAGGCCGAGGGCTCATATGAAAAGGCGAAGGAGTTGTTTGACAAGTATGCGATTATCCGGCAACCGATGCAGAAGGCCCTGGACAGGCTGAAAGACGTGCCGGTTGATATTGCTCCACAATATCCGCACGCAAGCAAATAATAGCAGAATGAATTCAGTCAAAGGGAAAATCGTTTGTATCACCGGCGCAAGCAGCGGCATCGGCGCGGCCTGCGCGGATGAGTTTGCAAAGAACGGCGCGTCGCTCCTCCTCCTTGCCCGCCGACAGGAACGCATTGCCGCAACCGCTAAATCTCTCGCCGAAAAATACAAGGTGCACACGCTGGCGCTCACCCTTGACGTACAAAAGCAACCGGAGGTTGAGCGCCTATTTACATCGATCCCGGCAGAATGGAAAAAGATCGACATCCTCGTCAACAATGCCGGCCTCAGCCGGGGACTGGATAAACTCCACGAGGCGAAGATCGATGATTGGGAGGAGATGATCGATACCAACATCAAAGGGCTCCTGTATGTCACTCGCGCAGTCCTCCCTTCGATGGTGGAACGGAATGAGGGACACGTAATTCACATTGGTTCAATTGCAGGACGACAAACGTATCCGGGTGGAAACGTCTACTGCGCAACGAAGCACGCAGTCCTTGGTCTTACGCATGGAATGAAAATGGATCTGCTTGGGACGAATGTGCGCGTCAGCAGCGTTGATCCGGGTTTGGTGGAAACGGAATTCTCGTCGGTTCGTTATCGGGGAAACGAAGAACTGGCGGCAAAAGCATATGCAAACACCACCGTGCTTCAGCCCGCGGATATCGCCGAGATTGTCTTATTTTGTGCCACGCGACCACCACACGTCAACATTCTCGAGACCGTCGTCCTCGCCACGAATCAGGCCTCCGCCTCAATGGTTCACCGAACTGCGCCGGCATGATGGTTGATTTGTATCTCTTCAACGACGAGAACATTTTCGAACAACTCAAGACCGCGCCATTCACGCTTGGATATTACACGTTGGAATTTTATGTAAAGGATGGAAAACCTTTCAACAAGCCCACCGAGATGGTTGAAGAGTTCTTCTTGTATCCGTCAGGTGGAACGCTGCGGGACCATTCCTTCAATATTGTTTTCTACGATTCCCGCTTCGACACGTACCGTGGATTCAAACCACCGCATCTCCAACGTCAAGGAAAGTCATAGGCCAACAGAAAATTTCACACACCGGAGGATAATATGAAACGAAAGGGCAAGTTCCTGCTCGGCGCCCGGGATGAATTTTCCGAATATCTTCAAGACAATACCTTCACCCGCGTCGTTGAGCTGATCCAAAATCATCACACGTATATCCCGGCGTACAAACATTTCAAGGGAGATAATCACTTCGCGTTGCTGGAATCCATGGAGCGATCGCATCTGGAACGGGGGTTCAACCAGATCGCACAGAATCTCACTACTTTTCCGGACGGACTCATCGCCGTGTGCCGGCCCTTTGATGTGATTCCCGCCGGCATTAAGGGGGCAAACAGCAAAGGGATTTGCATCGAGCACGTTGGGTACTTTGATATCGGCGGCGACCAAATGAGCGCGGAACATAAAACAACGATTGTCTTCGCCAACGCTTCGCTCTGTGCCAGGTATGTGTTGACGCCCAGTGAATCCTCCATCGTGTATCATCACTGGTATGATCTCGTCACCGGCAAAAGAACCGACGGCACCGGTTCGACAAAATCATGCCCGGGGACGAATTTCTTTGGCGGAAACGGAATTACCGCCGCCAAGCAAAACTTTATCCCGCTCATTGAAACAGAACTTGCAAAGATCACGCATTTCAAGGCCGGCGCAACGACAGATCCTCAACTTCCCCAGGGTCTCGTTACCGCAACCTCGCTGGTTGTCCGCACAGGTCCGGCCACTTCCTACAAAA
>DASWHW010000163.1:0-35290 GCA_036397975.1 Bacteroidota bacterium | reverse complement strand
CACTTTGAACGGCATTGTCATTGCCATCATATAGTCCGGGATCTCTTCGTGGGCAATGGTCACGCGCATTTTGGCCGTATCGACTTCCTCCACGATTCCTTTCAGTGGAAACGTAACGAGATCGACCTGCTGTGTGTCCTGCTTTCCGCAGCCTGTCAATACAAATATGGAAATGAAAATAACTGATAGTCTCATTGTGTCCTGATTTTCAAGTGTGAATATGATAAGGGAGCGGAGGAAAGATAGGGAAAGTTGGATAGAATTTGAAATGAGAGGATGCGAACTCTGCCTTGCGTTCGAAGAAATATTATGGTGGACTTGTAGGAGCATGAAGTAGGACAACCGTCCCGGTTGTCCGGCAAGCCAATAATTCATATCGGCTTGTGCAAAGCGAAAAATACCGTGAACACGGTATTGATACGAGTCTCGTTTGGTGATACTTTATAGAGCGATCGAGAAGTATCTGTCCCGCTTTTACAGAGCCGGTAAATCCCGGACAGGGTGCCAGAAAGAAAGCCAACCTACCAATGACTTTCCCCCAGAACAGGAGGAGTAATGGACCAAAGGCAATTGGAGTTTGAGGCCCGGGTTTACCAGATGTTCTTCCGGGAGAGCAACATTGGATTCTGGCACGCTTACTTTCCACAGCCTCTTGATACAAAACTACACGAAGACGAACAGATTGAACGTCTGTTCGCAGAACCACTTCTTGATTTTTGCAGTGAGTCATTCGCAAGGATGTATGGCTTCTCCTCACCGAATGAACTTCTCGAAACACCCCTCCTCCTTTTTTTGCCAGCAAAGAAGACCCAAGGAACATCGAAACCGTCCGCGAGTTCATAAAAGCTGGATACAATGCCAGGAATCTTGAAACACATGAAGTTGACAGGGCAGGCAATCCGCGGTGGTTTGTGAATAACGTTGCGAGCGACGTTGCAGACGGACATCTTGCCGGCATCTGGGGTATGCAGCAGGAGATCACGCACAGGAAGCGCCAACAAGAAAAGAGACAGGAGATGCGACGCACACTCTCGAAGAAGCAGTATTTGCTTTTGCAACTTCTATCTGAGAAATATGCGACAAAGGAAGCGGCGAGCGTTAAGGGGATAACCGAGAACACTGCGCACAAGCACCTTGCACGCGCGATGAAGAAACTCGGCATACACAATCGCGATGTACTTCTCCAATATGTCCGCGGAATTGGGTTATCTCAGACCCATTTGTCCGAAAAGCATTCCATTTCCGACAATCGCCCACTCAATGTCACCGATTCTGTTACCTCCAGGTAACCGATTCTGTTACCTCCGGGCCTTGACCTCGCTTGAATGAAAGAGTATCTTTAAGCTGTGTGATGGGTCATCCTGACTCCGCAGGTTTTCATCATGGAGGTTGTTACAAGACGACGATGAGACTCTACTCACGCTTTCTTCTTATGACCGTTGCAACGCTTCTGGTTGAGCAGCTGCCAGCAGAAGACTGGCAACGCCGACATCCTATCAACTCAGGCTGGCAGTTGACAGCGGTTTCCGTTGTGGATAGCCTCCATGCGTGGGTTTCGGGCTGGCATGATTCCGCCGCTGGCCTTGTTGTAAGCACACTGGACGGGGGCGAAACGTGGATTGAACTAAGCAGAACTCTCCCACTATACATTAATGACATTCAATTCGTCAACGATTCGCTGGGATGGATTGTGGGTGGCGACAACATTCAGTTCTCGGGTTTCATCATGCGTACAACCGACGGCGGGCAATCGTGGCTGACACAGTTCTCTGATCCGAGCAATCGGTATTGGTCTGTATTCTTCTTGGACGCAATGCGGGGGTGGGCGTGCGGTGACAGTGGAAAAATATTGGCCACGACCAGTGGGGGCAGTAATTGGCAGACGCAGTATCGTGGACGACAAACAATCGGATTTGCTGATGTGTTCTTTCTGCCCAATGGAAAAGGATGGTGTGGTGGATCGTTTGTCTTAGAAACTACTAACTTTGGTGCGCAATGGGATTCCATAAGCAACATTCAACTGAACAGTTTTTCTTTCTTCAACGATTCCACTGGATGGGCAATAGAGACATTCAGCCCGGGATTCACGTGGAAGACCACAGATGGCGGAAGAACCTGGACGGAAGGTCTATTCTTGAGCCAAGTTTACCCGACTGACGTTGTAATGCTGAGCGATTCCCTTGTCCTCTCCACAATGTGGGACAGTCGGGTTGATCCGCCCCTGGACTACTTCCCCATTTCAATGCGGAACCTGGCCACGGGCCTACCACCCATTGAAACGAGAGCGAGAATTCTTTTCGGAATTGACGTTGACCCAATGGGTCACGGCTTTGCAGTGGGTCTTGATGAGATTGTGGGCACTTCGGACAGTGGGCGAGCTTGGACACATAAAGCTGGATCACCAAGGATATCGCTGTTCTCAATTGATATGGTCGACGATTCGGTGGGATGGGTCGTTGGGGACAGGGAACTTATCATGCGAACAACCGATGGTGGCAAGAACTGGAGAACCCAGACCTCGGCGACAGGTGGGGTGATGTGGGCTCTGGCGGCCATTGACAGAGACAACGCCTTTGCCGGCGGTGGCGCTCCATTGGCAAGTGGAAGCGTTTTCATGTCCACCACTGATGGCGGAACGACCTGGTCGAGAACGGTAGCTCCAGGGAATGCCACGATAACCGGTCTGTCATTTATTGATTCCAGAAAAGGATGGGCAGCAACTGAGTCGAACACGGTCCTTTATACAACGAATGGTGGGGAGAATTGGGCAGCGCAGAGTGTTTCCAGCGGATCTGTTCGCCTTCACGCCATAGATTTTGTTGATTCAAGCTACGGATGGTGCACTGGAGAATCCGGACTTGTATACGCCACAACCGATGGAGGAGTCGATTGGACTCTTCAAGCAAATGCTGGGGTAAGTCTTTTCACCTCCATTGATTTCGTTGACCGCAGCCATGGGTGGGCTGCAGGTAAACACTTGATTTTAAGAACCACCAACGGCGGTGTTCAATGGATGACGTCTGACTCAACGAACCTTGCCGGATATCGTTCGGTTCATTTCGTCAACCGTGATACAGGCTGGGCGGTTGGGGAAGGAGTGATGTTTGTTGGAGGGCAAGGGAGAATTGTTGCCACGACCAATGGGGGAGTAACGTGGACCGTTCAACGACCGGGAGGCAACCCGGGCGAACTACCCTTGTATTCGGTCGATGCCGTGTCATCTAATCTTGCGTGGATATCAGGAAGATCGGGTGAAATTCTCCACACAACGAATGGCGGAGGAATCACGTCAGTTCAGACGGTTGGGTCGGTGCTACCCGAGCGCTTCGAACTGGAACAGAATTTTCCCAATCCGTTCAATCCAACTACGACAATCCGGTTTGGAATACCCACCTCAGGGTTTGTTTCGCTTCGTGTTTATGACCTGCTTGGGAGAGAAGTAACGACGTTGGTTCATGAAAATCTTAACTCCGGGTACTTCGAAACACACTTTGATGCTTCTCATCTTGCAAGCGGGATATATCTGTACCGACTCGTCGCACATGAAAATGCAACCGTTCGAAAAATGCTTCTCTTGAGATAGTTTTTATTTTCTGCTCTCTACCAGATTCCGCGTCTTACCTGTTCATTCATTCCAACGCAAAGTAACTCCGTTTTCTCAAACGGTATTTTCCCCACTTACATTCTGCTGGAGGTTATATGAAACCATACAAGGATAGTATAAAGCTGTTGTTTGTATTTCTCTTCATGCAAACACACCTGCTCGCGCAATACGAAGTCCCTTTTGGGGAGGGAGTAATTCTTCTCCCTGCTCAAGACCCACCACCCGTCTTACAATGGCCAACTCAACCGTATGATTGGAATTCAATATACCTCTCCGGTGAACCAGCCTTTCCACCGAACCCTTATCCGAGAAGCGCTTGGCCAGACGTCCATCTGATTGAAGCCCAATATGAAATGGCATATGACCAGATGAGATATAATCTGTCGAGCATTCTGTATATGTACAAGACCACGAAGCTCCAAAGTTACCTTACGGAATTTGTCAGTCAAGCAAACACGGCGTTCCAGGCTCCGTACTATGTGGACGGAGATAATGGATGCGCTGATGGATTTCTTGGGTGGGGAAACTACCGGGCCGGTGTCTATCAGGGAGGAAAGTGGCTTGGAGAGAACCTTCAACAGAATACATGGTATTCAATGACTGTTGAAGTCAAGGATACGACCTTCAATGGGACACAAAGCACACGGCTACGTACGTGGTTTAACAATGGGGTTTTGTTCGAAACTTTCTACCATTCCTCACTTCCCCTCGTGTACAACCATTCTGGCACAATTGCTATCCTCGCTGGGTGGTCAAGTACAAAATTCCGGAACATCGTTGTGCGAGATCTGGATCAAGATGGTGAATTCTATAATCTCAACTCTTCTCTGGCGACGTTTGATTCTGATTGGCTTCGAGTTTGGAATCCAGCACATCCAATTGATACGGGCGAATGGTTTCTCGATTTCTATACAGGTGTGATTTCGTGTGACGCAACAGCAAACGGAGCTGGCTTCTACTACCCTTACGACCCCAATGAACCACAGAATCACGGGATTGAACCCGATGGTTCAGCCAACGGCAAGTATGCCGCGTTGGTTCTTCTGAAGGGCGAGGCAACGTTGTTGCGCAATTATAGGGTTGATTTTGACATTCTTATTGAAAAACGAAACAACTTTGGGGCAGAGAGCGGTATGGCTGTCCGTTGGCACGCGGACACACAACAAGAGTTGACTGAAGGGACAAGAGTGTCGGCTCGGAACGAGTTCTTTGCTCACAAGGCAAAGTGGATTGCTGCCAAAGTTCGCCCCGATGTTCTCGCTCATGGTGTCTTTGATGGTCCGGCTGTCACGCAAAATGGTATTGTAGAGAACTTCCATTCCGGTGGAGTCTTTTACGGTGATGTGGGGCAGAATGGTGCATTTTTGCTGCCTTCGACGGGAAAGCTGCGTATGGAACGCATTAAGTATGACGCCTTCATATGTGCGCCGATTCTGGACTTTGTTGAAACGGTTTACAAGGAGAGCCTCAGTAGCTTCTACGGAAGTGCTGACTCCTACTTGAAAGAAATCCAAAACAACATAGTTGCAAAGTGGTACACGACTGAAGGATTGGATGTGGTTGATTTCATACGCGGCGACGGCTCCTCACCTGCTCAATATGGCGGCTGGCGAGCAGATGGCCTCCAAGATCAAATGAGCGAACTTGGTGTTTGCCGCATCTGGTCGAGAATGTCACGACTAAGCAAGACTCCCCACTGGTTGACAGTGACTCTGGCAGATCCAAGTCCATATCTTCCTCCCCCTCCATTGTTATCAGCATGGTATGACACTATTTTTTTGGCAATGGCAAGATTGTGGATTTCTCGCACATGGGTTGAGAATGGGCCGAGAGGCTCAATGTGCAATTGGAATTCATACCGACATTTCTACGGTGAATTTGCAGGAGGTTCCTCAGATTTGCTGCATTCTGCGCAACAAATGGAGTTCCTTATGGAAGCGTACGAGGCAGGAATCCTAACGGAGGAGGAAATAGCTCTTGTTCCGGGGTTATTTATAAATAATGCTTGGAATGGCCAGTCTGGCGCAGGGATCCATTTGCATTGCTGGTTGAGCGGCGGCGACTCTGGATACCCACCCTCTGGAGATACTCGATACAACTGGGATAGATTCATCTCTCTCAGCGCGATTGATTTTCGGATCTGGGAATGTGCCAACGATTTTGCTACGAAGTATCATAGTGTAACCTTCAGACACTATTATTTCTATGTGCAAGAGGCTCTGCTTCTATACTATGTCAAGTACGGTATTCCCAGAAACTTTAATGTTAACACAATCTCCGGAGGAGGTACAAATGTCGACTTTGCCTGGTCGAACCCCTCCGATTATCCCTCGAGTGCTGAAAGGCCGAACGGGACGGGACTTAGATATTTCAACGTCTATAAACGCGTATATGGTCAGTCTTGGTCCGACATTCCGTATGCTACGGTTTCAACCGCGACGCACTCATTTGCTGACGCTGACCTTGATCCGACGACAATCTATCAATATAAGGTTCGATCACAGGACTGGACAGAGGCGTTTCGGAACGAAAGCGAAGATTCTCCGGTGATTACCGTATACCAAGGCGAAGTCGTAGATCTACTTGATGACGGCACAGTACTTTCAGGTGAAACCAGCCTTTCGAAATCGCTGTTACTCCCCCCAGGCAACCTGGTCACTATTTCCGGCACCACAACTTTGAGCGCTCCCGTCGGTACCACAAGAAACTTTTGGTCATTCGGAACATTAAGCATTTCTGAATCAAGCGCACTGAGTATTAACACATCGGTATCGCTTCGTTGTCTTATACATCCGAACGGAGGAGCACGTTTCGAGATGGGCAACAACTCATCAATTCTTGTATCTGGAACTCTTCAAGCTGTGGGGTCTCCTGAGAACTCTATTGTGTTTGCACTTCAGCAGGGTGCAACTGGTTGGAATGGAATTGCATTGAATAACTCATGTCAAGCCGAGGCTTCCGTCGAGTATTGCACGATCACTGGGGCTGCAAATGCGTTACTAGTGGGGGAACAGGCACAGTTCTCAATGAGCAACTGCACGATAGAGAATAGTTCGATTGGTGTTCAGGTTACTCAATGGCTTGGGGATTGTCCTGTAGAGCCCGCACCAAAATTCATCACAAGTAACACAATGGTGAACATGGGGATGGGAATCTATTTGAACACGATTGCAGAAGTACACATCGACAATAATCTCATCAGGGGCTATTGGTCTTCTCGCAATGAACCCGAAGAGATTTCCGCAGGGGTGCGATGCGTCAGCTCATCACCGAAAATGGTTGGTAATCGCATCGAGGGCTTTGGCTACGGTGTACATGCTATGGATGGCAGTTCGCCTGAGCTTGAAGACGGACTTAATGGAGGTTACAATGTATTAACAGGTAATTACATTGGAGTGAAGTGCCAGGATGAATCACATGCCGTCCTTGGTTTTCTCAGTGGTGCTCAATGGGACGTGGGAGGACAGAACAGCATTTACGGGAATGAAGGGGGTGATGTCGTTCTGTTGAACAAATCGGTTGTGTTTGCTCAAAACAACTGGTGGGGTACCAGAGACGACCCTTCCGGCCAGTTCATTATCGAAGAAGGTTCAGAGCTTTTTTATGAACCTTGGCTTGAAGAGGATCCAAACGAAGGTAACAGCCCAGCGTTCGCCAAGGGAGGGAAAGTTATTGCAAAATCTGTCCTAAATGAATTGTCACCAGATCAGAGCGGAGGAAAAGGCAATCCGATGCTAAATCCAATTCCGGAGTCCATGCGTCAGGTGTTGACTGAGCGCAGCAGGGGGCGTCATGTAGAGGCGCTTGATCTACTACGGTTGATGGTTCGAAACAGGCAGCTTCCAGTGGACGTCAGACGTTGGGCCGTAAGCCAACTCATAGCGATAGCGCAACGACTATCGAACACGGGCATTTCATCATTCTTGAGAGGTGCTGAAGCTACATATCCGACTCTGCTTCGGAGCGTTCGTGCTGCTCTTCCGCCAAGTTATGTTGTCGAGAGATCAGAGTCAGAAGCTTTCGCATCTTATGACGCCAACGTACTGATGTATCCTAACAGCGATATCGAACGTAGAGCGCTGTATGGTAAGTTCGTAATCACCCTGTTCAACAGCAGGGACACAAATCGGGCAAGGATATTATACGACGCAATCCACAATCGGTATCCGTCCAGTGCTGAAAAGTATTTGTCAGAGATTCAGCTCGCGCTTTACAACGGTTCACTCTCCCTTCAGTTGAGGCAGGGGATGAATATAACGAGTGCAAGCCAATCGAACTCCATAAGTGTGCCCACAGACTTTGCACTTCGCCAAAATTTTCCGAATCCTTTCAATCCAACAACTCATATACGCTTCGACCTCCCAGAGGTGAGCAATGTTTCGCTCATCATCTATGATGTGCTTGGTCGGCAGGTGGCAGAACTTGTCAGCGGAGAGTACGATGTGGGATATCACTCCGTTCCTTGGAACGCTTCTTCGTTTGCAAGCGGCGTGTATCTGGCGCGGTTCACAGCAACTGATGCGATAGGTTCTGTACGGCTCTCAACCACGCAGAAGCTGGTGTTGACGAAGTAATCACGCGCATATTCAAGCGATGATCATCAAAGCCTGGTTCATTTCGGACCAGGCTTTGCTTTTTCTTGTTTGATTCTTCCAATAGCCTTCCTTGATTTCCCCTGAGCTTTCACGTACCTTGAAAACAGCATCACACAATTGAGAATTGATATGGCGTATTGGTTATTCAAAGGCGATCCGGAATCATACGGATACAATGATCTTGAGAAAGAGAAGAAAACTGTTTGGGATGGCGTCGCGAATTTTACCGCGCTGAACAATATTCGGAAGATGAACAAGGGGGATGAGGCGTTTATCTACCACTCCGGGAAAGAAAAGAGCATTGTCGGTCGTGCACGCGTGGTTTCCGCACCGTACCCCGACCCAAAAAAGAAGGATGCGAGAATTGTCGTTGTAGAACTGGAGGCGCAAGGACGACTTAAGAATCCTGTACCTCTTTCTGCCATCAAAGCGCAGGGTAAGTTTAATGATTTCCCCCTCGTTCGGATTCCCCGCCTCTCCGTTATGCCGGTGACGGACAAGCAATGGTCAGCGTTGATCGCAATGTCACAACAGCCCTCTGAGAGCTGATGGAAGTTCTGATTGTGGTTATGAAGATTGGTGCCGTAATGGGACTTGTCCTGTTGAACGGCTTTTTTGTTGCAGCGGAGTTTGCCATTGTCAAAGTCCGTGCCACGCAAATAGAACCAATTGCGCAATCCGGGTCTCGCCGAGGTAAGCTCGCGAAGCATGTCATCACTCACCTGGATGCATACCTCTCCGCAACTCAGCTCGGCATTACACTAGCAAGCCTTGGTTTGGGTTGGCTCGGTGAGCCTTTTGTTGCACAACTAATCGAGCCGGCGTTCGCATTTTTCGGGATGACGCAACCAGCATTGATCCACACAGTTGCATTTGCGGTTGCATTCGCGATTATCACCTTTCTCCATATTGTGCTCGGCGAGCTTGCACCAAAGTCATTCGCCATTCAACGGGCACAGGTAACTACGCTATTGATCGCCCGTCCATTGCACTTGTTCTTTGTGGTTTTTCGTCCCTTTATTTGGGCACTGAACGAAACTGCAAGTTTCTTTCTGAGATTGGTCGGGATGCAACCGACGAGCGAAAGCGACATGGCACAGAGCGAAGAGGAACTGCGGCTCATACTCAGTCAGGGACGATCGATTTCGACACTCGGCAAGTCTATTTCCCTGCGGGCAATGGACCTGAAGGAACGAAGCGTTCGCGAGGTGATGGTCCCGCGAACCGAGATCTGCTTTCTCAATGCCGGCAAATCGCTGGAAGAAAATCTGGTGATCGCACGGGAGAATCAATACACCCGTTACCCGTTGTGCGACAAGGATCTTGATCACGTGCTTGGAATGGTTCATATCAAAGATCTGTTCAAACGGAAAGGGATGTCGGGTCCGGGAACGGCGCTTCTCGAGATCAAGCGGGATGTCCTCTTCGTGCCAGAGACGACTCCATTGGAAAAAATGCTATCGACATTTCTTGTCAAACGTTCCATAATGGCGATTGCAGTGGATGAACACGGCGGGACGGCAGGACTGGTGACCCTCGAGAATGTTCTTGAGGAACTCGTCGGAGAGATTCGTGATGAGTTCGACACAGAACCGAGCATGGTAGAAAAAGTGCGGGATGGAGAATATCTGATCGATGGGTCGATGCCGCTGCATGATTTCGCGCGCATGTTTGAAATCGAGCCTGATACAAAGGAAGTCGTGACGGTCAGCGGCTTTGTGCTGCAACTTCTGGGTCGAGTTCCTGAACGTCATGCCTCGGTGACAATGGAGGGGTGGAAAGGGACCATTGATTCAGTGGATGGTCGAAAGGTAAAAACGTTGAGAATTCGGAAACAACTTGCGGCGGAAAAGAAAAAATGAAGCTCCATCAAATAGTCGTTTCGTTGCTCTTCCTCTGTGTGAATGTCCACGCAATTGGATTTGCTCAATACTTCGATCCCGAGGAAACGGAATCCGGGCGAGGGCGGTACATTTCGGGTGGAGCGGTTTTATCGGATTTCCGACCGCTTTCAACGAACTCACGGCCAGACAGTATTATGATCAGGTATTCCACATGGGTGCCGATGATTTCGGCACGTCAGGATTTGTTCACCATCTATTTTGGCTACGGGACATTCGACCTTGGCGGGACGAGAAAGAGTACGGTGATCTTCGGTCTCGAGGTGGGAACCGCATTTCCGTTATCAAGAGGAAGCGATCTTTCCGTTCCGGTTTCTCTTGGTGTGAACTACACACGGGCGGGATCGCCGGGTCCAGAGAAAGAAACCTTCAACATTGCCAGTACAGGAATCGGTCTAGGGATCATGTATCGTGCGCAAGGAAGCCGTTTCGACTTCCGCATTAGTGCTTCGGAGTTTTTCCACTACAGCTTTGAAGGCTTTAACACCGGGGCAGGGTTCTCCGCTGCCACCGTTGGCGATGTGACCCTCTGGGCCAAAAATTGGCTGGTCCTGAATGGGGTATTGTTTGGATACCGCTTCCGGTATCAGACGTGGGCGATGAACAACAAGAATCTAAATTATCGATCCCTTTCTCACGGACCATTTATTGGCTTGAGTTTTTGATGAACACCATTCGTACTACGATATTTCTTTCCCTGTTTTTGTCCCCCACCTCTCTTCTTTTTTCTCAAGAAACAAGATCGTCTCTGGTTATCGGTTGGTGGAATGTTGAGAATCTCTTCGACACCGTGAACGACCCGGATCCCAATCCTGAGTTCGGTTCGGACGACGAATTCACCCCCAATGGAAAGAAGGAATGGACAGAGGAGCGTTATCAGCAGAAGCTCAAGAATCTTGCGACGGTGATCCGTATGATCAAAGCTGAATGGGGACTGGATATTCTTGGAGTGTGCGAAGTGGAACATAAGCACGTCCTGGAAGATCTACTCCGCGACTATCTCTCCGATTTGCATCTTAGGGTTGTCTATCATGAGTCGCCCGATAGTCGCGGTATTGACGTTGCTTTTCTGTATGACACTACGACCGTCACTTCCCTGCAGACCGGATATCGAACAGTCCCGATGCCATCCCGGCCGACACGCGACATCATTTTTGCCGAATTTAGTTCGACCTACGGACCTTTCGTGGTTATAGGGAATCACTGGCCTTCCCGATCCGGAGGGGAAGAGGAGTCAAGGCCGAATCGCATTCGTGCGGCCCAAACATGCCGGGCATTGGTTGATTCTATTCTGGAGGACTCTGGCAGCGCCCGCATTGTGCTCGTGGGAGATTTCAACGATACTCCCGTCGATGTATCCGTTACGCAGTACCTTCGCGCGACCGGAGACCGGACCGCGGTTTCCGATGACCCATTCCGGCTCTATAACTGCATGACAACCATTCACGGTGACTCTGTCGGTTCCTACAACTATCGCGGCAAATGGGAGATGATTGATCAGGGAATGGTTTCTTCCACCCTTATGAATGGCCCTCAGCTGTATTTTTCGAGTGCGGAGGTGTTCCAGCGGGACATGTTGTTGGAACCGAGCGGTCCGTACGCTGGTTCACCGCTACGCACCTATGGAGGAAATAAATATCTGGGCGGGTACAGCGATCATCTCGCGATCGTGCTTCGCTTTGCCGGCCGGAAGTAAGTTGATGGAGGTTCTCCTGAACCTTTTGTTTTTCGGATTATCCATTCCGTGAGCGCTGTATGTTCAAAACCATACGTGCAAAAATTGTAGGCACCTTTACCCTCCTCGTCGTCCTCAATCTTGCGGCAAGCTTTTGGTCAATCTATAACTTCTACGCGATGGGAAATACTGTTGCGAGAATGTTGAGCGAGAACTACAACAGCGTTCTCGCGGCGGAGAACATGGTGAAGTCTCTTCTCCGCCAGGATAATGCACTGCTTGCGGCCAGTGAAGGAGAAGAGGCGTCGATCGGCGGAGGGTTTGAAGAAAACAAGGAACTTTTTTTTTCGTGGTACGATCAGGCGGTCCGCCATACCGCGAGTCGCCCCGCTCCCGTGAGTGATACGATCCTTGTCGTGTATCGCCAGTACGCGACCCTCGCTGATTCTATGTCCGCAAGGATCAATCAGGGAGCCATCGAATCGGCGAAGAAATATTACTACGACGTTATCAGACCCGTTTCCGATCATCTTCGGGAACTTTGCTTCGCCTTGTTTTCCTCGAACCAGCAGGCAATGTATAATTCTGAAGCCCGCACCCATTCGCTCGCGAATCAAACCGCGCTCGGCGTTATGATGGCCTCCATCGGTTCCCTGATTCTCAGTATCATTGCGACAGCGTGGCTCATCAAGGTGGTTATTCAACCAGCCGAGCAATTGACAGAAACGATCAAGCAAGTGGGAGAAGGCCGTCTCGACCTCAAGACGGATATCGTGTCGAACGATGAGATCGGGGATTTGAGTCGGGAATTTAACAAGATGACCGAGCGACTCAAACAATTCGAACAAATGAACATCGGGAAAATCATTTCCGAAAAACGTAAATCGGAAGCGATTGTCGAGAGCATTCCCGATGGGGTCATTGTGACGAATGCGGATGCTCTTATTCTCCACATCAATCATCGCATCGCCGATCTGTTCAGTTGTTCCGAAAGTGCGGTTATCGGGCTTCCTGTGGAGGGTGTGATACGCGATGAGAGGGTAACATCTCTCCTCAAGCCGGGTGAGAGGCATGACGAGGAAGCGGTACCGCGCTATTTGATGTTCGAC
This sequence comes from Bacteroidota bacterium, assembly GCA_036397975.1. Lineage (GTDB taxonomy): Bacteria > Bacteroidota > Ignavibacteria > UBA10030 > UBA6906 > SZUA-287. The sequence continues at coordinate 22,406 of DASWHW010000163.1, read as the reverse complement.
CATCATGACCACCATCTCTACTTTCGTCCCAAAGTGACGAGAATCCACGATGGGGAAGGCAAACTGTATTGTGTGGTGACCCTTCTCCAAGACGTGACACAATTCAAAGAACTGGATCGCATGAAGTCCGATTTCATTGCGACACTGTCCCATGAATTCAGAACGCCTCTGACCTCCATAAACATGAGCATCGATATTCTCAACCAGGATTTGCTGGGGCCGTTGAATGACCGGCAGCGGGAATTGATCGAGTCCGCAAAAGAAGATTGTCAAAGGCTCACCAAGCTCGCACGAGAGTTGTTGCAGTTGTCGAAGTTGGAATCGGGGAAGGTGGAATTTCACGATGTGGAACTGGATATGTCCGCCGTTATTGACTTCTCCCTCAAACCACTTCGTCTTCAATTCCAGGAGAAGGGGATTGAGGTTACGACAAACATGCAACCGGATTTGCCGAAGATTGTGGCTGACGAACAACAGGTCTCATGGTTGATCACCAACTTGGTGAATAATGCACTGAAATACACCAATGCCGGCGGATCGGTTGATCTTCGTGCCACGTGGACCGACACCGGTATCAGGGTGGATGTGCAGGACACCGGATGTGGGATTCGTGAAGAGGACGTGCCCAAGGTGTTTGATAAGTTTGCGCAGGTACGATCGCAGACCGGCGCCCCTGTGCCGGGGAGTGTTGGTCTCGGGTTGGCAATCGCGAAGGAAATTGTCCAGGCGTACGGTGGCACCATCTGGGTGGAAAGCGAATTCGGGAAAGGAAGCACTTTCTCTTTTGTCCTTCCGCTCCGTTCCACATTGTTCAGCGAAAGCGGGAGAGTATGATGGCAACAAGGGCATCGGTACTGTTGGTGGATGATGAGCAGAACATCATGAAGACTGTTAAAATCTGTCTCGAGAGTGTTGGGTTCTCAGTAACGGCGTTCACTGACCCTGTGAAGGCTGCAGATGCACTGCGTGAACAACGATTTGACATTGGCTTTTATGACTTGAAGATGTCTCCCATTGATGGTCTGGAACTTCTCAAGGAGACGAAGAAGCTTTCTCCGGAGACGACGGTCATCCTCATGACGGCCCATGGAAGTGTGGAAACGGCTGTTGAGGCAATGAAGAAAGGAGCGTTCGATTATTTACAGAAGCCATTTGAGTTTGACGATCTCAAACGCTTCGCAGAAAAAGTCCATGAGCATCACTGCCTCCAAACCGAAGTAAGTATGCTTCGTGAAGAACTTCGGCGCCACCGGGGAACGGGTGAAATCATTACGCGGAGTGAGGCCGTCCGGTCAGTGTTGGAGATGGCTGCAAAGATTGCACCGAGCGTAATCAGCGTGTTGTTGGAAGGGGAGAGTGGGACCGGCAAGGAACTGCTCGCACGGCATATTCATCAGCTTAGTGACAGAGCCCAATTACCGTTTGTGCAAGTGAATTGCGCCGCGCTTGCAGAAAACCTTCTCGAGAGCGAACTCTTCGGACACGTCAAGGGAGCGTTTACCGGGGCAGTCAAGGATAGGCAAGGGCGTTTCGACTTTGCAAATGGCGGAACGATATTCCTGGACGAAATCGCTGAGGTGAGCCCGGGCTTGCAGGCAAAATTATTACGGGTCCTTCAGAGCAAGGAGTTTGAGAGAGTTGGTGAAAGTGCGACCCGGAAAGTAGATGTTCGCGTCATTACTGCCACAAACAGGAATCTCGAGCAACTGGTTGAGGATCAAAAATTCCGGGAAGATCTATTCTATCGATTGAATGCAGTGAGGTTGAAACTTCCCCCGTTGCGAGAGCGCGTTGAAGACATCCCTCTTTTGGTGCAGCATTTCCTGGAAAAACATGGCAGGACAAATATTGAGTTAGGCGCAGAAGCGCTCTCTGCAGTCACCAAGTATCCATGGAAGGGAAATGTTCGGGAGCTGGAGAATGTTATCGAGAGAGCTGTTCTCCTCTCAAAAGGAGAGACCATTCAGATGATTCACCTTCCGGAAGAGTTTGAGACGTTCTTGAAAGAAGGTCATCAAGCCCAATCTCTCGAAGAAATCGAACGCCAGCACATTGTAAAGGTTCTTCGTTTCGCCAAGGATTTGGACGAAGCCGCGTCGATCCTTGCGATTGATCCGACAACTCTTTGGCGAAAACGCAAGAAATACAACCTCTAGGCCGTTGAATTTAGTTTTGTCCGTCTTGCAATTTGCACTCCATCTTAATATCTTGTGCACCAAGTATTTGCCCCATGACGGTTTGAATTTCCTATTCCCGTCTTGCAATGTGCAAGACATTCGAGACTTCCAAAAAACAAATCCTGTACCAGAGGCAATTCCGTAATGTCTTTCACTGAAAGCGATTGGAATTGAATCCACAGTTCACCAAAGGTCTGGCACTGCGTTTGGACTATCGTATTACTACCCCCATTTCACTATTGCTGGAGAACTCATGGCATTGAAAAGCTCGACCCTGGAAAATGGCACGATCGGCGTTCTTGAAGTCAAAGGATCCCTGGTGGGAGGCGAAGAAACTGATGAAATGCGAAATGCCATTGCAGATTTTGTGGAGCAGGGGAATAAGAAGCTCATTATCGATCTTGGCAAGGTTACGTACCTCAACAGTACTGCGATCGGTGTTCTTGTGCAGGCGCATACTACCTATTCGAAGAACAAGGGAAAAGTCGTCATCAACGGCGTGAACAAGAACATCAGCAACATCTTCGTTATTACGAAGCTGACTCTCGTTTTTGACGTAACCGAAACACGCGAGGAAGCGGTTTCCAAGCTGCAGGCCGCATAAAAGAATCTAAAATCAAAATTCAACTCACAACCAATTCAATAAAAGGAGTGCATCCATGAAGCAGTCCGCATTTCTCTGGATAAGCATTGTTATTACCGCCGTCGTTGCCTTTTCCATCTGGTGGTTTGTTCTCGGAAACCCGGCAAATTTCAAAGACGGCGAAAACCGGAAAGTCCCCGAGAATCTCTTAGGAACAGTCTACACAGGAGGCTACGTCGTGCCGTTTCTTATTACTTTGACTCTTTTGAACGTCACTCTCGTATTCGAGCGGATGCTCTCCCTTCGCAAAGCGAACGGTCGCGCTTCTCTTCCCAGTTTCCTCAAATCTGTTCAGACCAACCTGATGAAGGGAAATATCGATGATGCCATGAAGGCATGCGATGCCCAGCGGGGCTCTGCCGCCAGTATTATCAGGACCGGCTTGGAACGCTATAAGGCGATCCTCCAGGACAAGAAGCTGGATTCTGAGAAGAAGATGGCCGAAACGGCGCGAGCGATCGAAGAAGCGACGAGTCTCGAGACCCCCCTTCTTGAGCGGAACCTCGTGGCTCTCTCTACCATCGCTTCCATTGCGACGATGGCGGGACTTCTGGGAACGACAATTGGAATGATCCGTGCTTTTGCCGCTCTTGCGCAGGCCGGTTCTCCCGATGCAATTGAGCTTTCCATCGGTATCTCCGAGGCGCTGATTAACACAGCTCTTGGCCTTCTCGCAGCCATTATAGGTATTGTGGCGTATAACTTCTTCGTGACCAAGGTAGACAACTTCACCTACATGATTGACGAAGCAAGTTATAACGTTGTGCAGATTCTCAATACGAAGACGACCGACTAAACAAGGGGTCATCCCATGCCAAAATTTAAACCTCATAGAGCAGGCATAAGGATCGACATGACGCCCCTGGTGGACGTTGCGTTCCTCCTATTGACCTTCTTCATGCTCACGACACAGTTCAAACCGCCGGAAGAGGTCGAGATCATTCTCCCGTCTTCTCACTCGGAGTTCAAACTGCCCGAGTCGGACGTGATGACGTTGACCCTTTCGGATGACGGGCGCATTTTTCTTGGACTGGACTCACAAAGACTGCGTGCGAGATTGTTCGGGAAGGAAAATGAGCTCAAAGGAAGCATTGAAATCCCTAAAGAGAATCTTGCAGACATGCTCATCCAGGCACGCACGGCAAATCCCAAACTCCGTACAGTAATCAAGGGTGACAAAAATGCGGAATACGGTGTTGCGGAAGACGTGATGGATATCCTGCAGAAAACAAGAATAACAAGATTCAATCTTGTAACGAATCTGGAAACTAAATAACCATCGGAAGGTATGACTTATGGCTGGTGGAGAAGTAGCGGCACCACGGGCACACGGGAAAGGAAAAAAGAAAAAGGGGCGGAGGCTCGGTATTCGTATTGATATGACACCGTTGGTGGATATTGCATTCTTGTTGTTGACCTTCTTTATGTTGACTACGACAATGTCTCTTCCACAGACGATGGAAATCAACTTGCCCCCGGATGCAGACGTGAAAGTGGAAATTGCGGAATCGAATCTTCTGACGCTCCGCATCAATGACAAGGGGCAGATCTATTGGGCTGTCGGTATCGACGCTCCCGAGAAGATCGAATTCGGCGAGCTTCGAAACTTCCTCATCAAACGGAACCAGGAAAACCCAAAACTGACAACTCTTGTGAAGGTCGATCGTAAGGGAAAGTATGAGATGATGGTCGACATCATGGATGAGTTGAACGTTGCGAATGTTTCGCGTTTTAGCCTTGCTCCCTTGCTGGATGCCGATAAGGCCATCCTCGCAAAAGTGAAAGGGTAAATTTGATTGAATCATCGGAGGGCATGACCCATGGTTGGTGGACAAGTAGTTGAGCAACAGAAGCACGGAAAAGGTAAAAAGGGAATGAGGCGAAGGCTCGGTGTTCGGATCGACATGACCCCGTTGGTAGATGTTGCATTTCTTTTGTTGACTTTTTTCATGCTGACAACAACAATGTCGCATCCGCAGACCATGGAGATCAACTTGCCCCTGAACCCAAGAGATGTCGTGGAGGTACCGGAACGGAATCTATTAACGCTCCGCGTTGACGACAAAGATCAGATTTATTGGGCGATCGGGAAAGATGCACCGGAGAAGATCGAGTTTGGAAGACTCCGGAGCTTTCTCCTCGGACAAAACCGAGCGAATTCCAAGCTTGCAACCCTCGTGAAAGTCGATCGCAAAGGGAAGTATGAAATGATGGTCGACATTATGGATGAGTTGAACGTTGCAAATGTTTCACGTTTTAGCATTGCTCCCCTGCTGGAGGCCGACAAGGCGGTTCTGGCAAAAGTTAAGGGGTGAGTTTGAACACGAGTAATTGAAGGAGAATAATCTATGTCGGCAACGGCAGCTGTAGCGGCAAAGACAAGTCACGGTGTCTCTTACGGCGGTATTGAGTTAAAAACTCTGTACCAGCGGTACTGGATCACCGGCTTTGGAATTGCAGTGGCATTGCACTTTCTGATTCTCGGAACCTATTACGCAATCCAGGTGCTCTCGCATGAAGAGCCACCGATGGCGATGGTCCGGGTCTTGAAGTACAGCGATCTCGGTCCGCCTCCATCGCTGACGAATGTGAACCAGCCGCCGCCGGTTTCGGTGACCGCGCCTCAAGTGAAGCCAACAGTTGGCGCTCCCGTTCCAGTCCCGGATGCGGAAGTAAGTCCCGATCAGACTCTTGCAACACAGCAGGAAATGAGTCAACAAATTGCGCCGGTTGGCGAGTCCCTTGGTGAGGGGGGCGGTTTCGAAATCGAGCAGGATATCATCATCGATGATGGACCTCCCGCAGATTTTGTCCCGGTGGAAAAACAGCCGGCTGTGGTAAAACGAGTCGAGCCTAAATACCCTGACCTAGCGATTCGCGCTGGTCTGGAAGGGACAGTATTCGTGAAGATCTGGGTGGACAAAGAGGGGAAGGTTCGTGATGTCGTGATTCTGAAAAGCGACGCGGAAATATTTAATGAGCCTGCAGTCAGCGCGGCGAAGCAGTTTATCTTCACTCCCGCATACATGAATAACGGGCCCGTTGCGGTGTGGGTGTCGTTTCCTTTTCGATTCAAACTGGCAGATCGAAGATAGTTCGATTCGAACGACCAGCAGAGGCTTCACCCCGGGTTGAACCGCCATATCTTTTGCGCACCATGATGATTCAAAAACGGGGAAGGATGAAAGGACGCCTTCCCCGTTTCTTTTGATCGGGTGTTCGATGAACTTCAATCAAGTTGTACGGTATGTTATTCTTGTTTTGTCTTCAGCCGCCATCATTGCCGGAATCTTGATAGCGTTTGGGATGCTTGTACCGACAAATATCCCTTCTCAGTTTCGCGTTATTGCGGGGATTTTGCTCATGCTCTATGGAGGTTACCGTTTCTCAATCGCTTTTTTTCGCAGAAATATTCAACGGAATCATGAGAACAATCGTTAGCACGCTTGTCGTGATGAGCGTCCTCTCTTTTGGTTGTGAAAACTCAGGGAAGACAACCTCAACTACCCGCGGGGAGATAAGAGTCGTTTTTGACGAGTCTGTCCAACCAGCCTTTCAGCGACAGGTAGATGATTTCCAGAGTACCTACCCCGATGCGAAGGTGCAGCCGCGTTACCGGGAGGCTCGCGAGGCGGTCGTGGACTTCGTCAGTGATAGCGTGCGTGTGATCGGCATGGGTAGACCTTTCAATGCAGAAGAGCTGCGGGTCCTCAAGGAGGCTGAAATTGAGTACCAATCGTATGAAGTTGCTCTGGACGGTATTGTGGTTATTGTGCACAAAGAGAATCGGATATCCGAGTTGCGGATGAGCCAGTTGGACAGTATATTTTCTGGCGCTCTCACACGGTGGCCTGGCCGGAACGCAACGATTGAACCTGTTGTGGGGGACATCAACTCGAGCGTGTATGAGATGGTTCGAGATTCCGTGTTGAAAGGCAAATCGTTTGCCAGGTCAACAACGAGAGTGGTGCCGAGTTTGAAGCTGATTGATTATGTCAGCACCATCAAGAACAGCATCGGGCTTGTCGGATTGAGTTGGCTCCGGGGTCACGAGGACGAGGTGACCGTAGTGCGCCTCAGCCGGCTTGATTCCACGGGCACATATGGAAAGCCCTATTCTCCTGCGCAGGCGTATATTTATCAGCGGAACTATCCGCTCTTCAGAATGGTGTATATGTATAACCGCGAGATTCAGCGCGATGTCAGTCTGGGTTTGATTGCCTATATGGCTGGCGTTCAGGGGCAGAAGATCTTTCTTAACAGCGGACTTGTTCCGGTGACAATGCCGGTCCGATTAGTTGAACTCACATCAAAGCAGGTACAGCAACAATGACGAAAACAGCTCTTTCTCTTCTTCTCGCCACCATCATTTCCTCTGCTTCCGCACAGGATGTCTATAACAGAGCGCGTGCTGTTTTCGCCGCAAAAGACACCACTACGGCGTTCGGGCTCTTTCAGGAATCATTGAAGTCAGGACAAAAACCTTCCGAGGCGAATTACTACCTCGGGTTGATCTCGTTTCGGCGAGGGCATATTGATGATGCAATCAAGTATCTTACGGCCTCAGTCAAAATCGATGATGAGTATGTTGATGCTCTCAAGATTCTTGGCGAAGCATATATAGTAAAGAATGATCCACGCAACGCCTTGAAGGCATTTCGGATGGCAGCGAAGGAACAACCGAAGAATGCTAGCGTTGCGGTGGGTATAGGGATGGCTTTGCTCGCAATTGACTCGACGGATGCGGCAGTCATACAATTGACGAAGGCAAAGGAACTCGATCCGGAAAACCCTGCAATCTATGCTGCAATGGGGGATGCGTTCGCGAAGCAGGGCGTCAATGTCATGGCAATAACTAACTATCAGAAGGCAACCGAGCTTGCACCAAAGAGCTTTGAGTATCACCTGGCGCTTGCGCGATTCTATGTGAAACAACGTCAATACAATGAGGCCATCAAATCATATGACGCCGCCGAAGCAATCAATCCGCAATTTCCTGATCCCCACTGTGAAGAGGGGGAGATCCTGTTCAAGGCAGCGATGAGCACCGACAAGGAGCGTGACCGTCGCTCATTCTTCCAGTATGCGCTGGATCCACTCGGTATCTGCGTGAAGTTTGCGTCAAAGAATTTCGATGCAACATTCATGTATGCGAAAGCCTTGGTAGGGACAGGTAGTGATTCCCTTGGTCTTGTCGTCGCAACCTCTGCCGTACGGCTTGACTCTTCCAAAGCGGAAACATGGCGTGTCTACTTGAACGCACTCGTTGCCCGAGAGGATTTTAAAGGAGCCGAGCGCGCCCTCAAGGCGTTGGAGCGAAGAGGTGCGCTTGAAGCATCCGATTACCAGGTACTTGGCGATATGTACTATGGACTGAAAGATGACGAGAAGGCATCGCAGTTCTATTACAAAGCGATCGCAGCTGATTCAACGAATTGCTCGCCTTTGTTCAACCTGGGTTCGATCATTATGCGAAAGCAGGATTATGCAGAGGCCGCCCGGATTTTTGAGTTGAAGATTCGATGCGATCCGCGTTCACTCGCTGCATACATCAATGCAGGCGCGAGCTACATGACAATCAAGAATTATCCCCGTGCTCTTGAACTCCTTCGCAAAACGATCGAGCTGAAACCTGATTTCTATCAAGGATTACTGTGGGTTGCACGCGCCCTGACCGCGATGGATTCCCTTGACCAGGCGGTGGCAGTCTATGATGAGGTATTGAAGATCATTGGGAATCCTCCTCCGGCGAACAAGCGGAAGGACGCGGGTGAGGCTCACTACCTGAAAGGGGTTGTGTATTTCAGCAAGACGCAGTATTTAAGGGCGATTGATTCATTTCAGAAAGCGATCAATAATGGGTATGAAAATGCCAGCATTTACCTTACCCTCGGTCAGGCAATCTACTTGACTGTCGATCCGAAGGAGCCTGCAGCAGACAACCGGAAGAAAATAGAAGATGCAATTAAATACTTTCGCAAGAGCAATGGAATGGATCCCAAAAATCCGCAAACGCATCTCTGGCTGGGAAATGCACTTATCGCGATGCGAGTAGAAGGCGATAATGATCTTAACGCAAAATTGAAAGAAGAAGCATGCGCGGAACTCAAAACAGTCTTGCGACTCGACCCAAAAAATGAAGACGCAAAGAAGGCCGCCAACCGGATCGGCTGTAACTAGGCGACCGTAAAAACAACTTTCATCTCAACTGCCCATTTCAAACGATGGGCAGTTTTTTTTTGTCCTGTCGCCGGTTGATTGCAAATCGCAACCTCGTAAACGTTGTCCGCAATGGGACTTTCAACGACCATCGAAAATGAAGCGCATTGCAGTGCAACTTGCACGATGAATGGAAGACATTTTGCGCAGACGACGTAATAAACCGGTCCGCCCCTGGCACCCCTTTTGACTTCTACCTTGATGAGATTCATTCTCTTCAAATCCAAAGGAGGTTGCCATGCGGTCGCTTGCGTTCTCTCCAACTCCCCGAACCATATACGCCGGATATGGTAGAACCGAACTTCGTCGGCTCTACGAGTTTCACTGGATGATCGGATTTTTCATCGCTGTCGGACTTCATGTTGCTCTCTTGAGCCTCATCCCAATAGAGTACAAAACGACAGTAGTTCCCCCTAATAACGGTCCGGCGGTCGTCGAACTTCATCCTTATGTAATTCCTCCAGTGATCAACGTAGGCAAACGTCCAAAAATTCAATCAACAATAAAGGTCGGTACTCCTGTGCCTTCTCCAGTGCAGGTGGATGATTACCCGGAAAAAGATGAGATTCCATCGGGTCCTATTGGTGACTTTGCTGGTGAAGAGGGGAGTGGAGAAGGCGATGGAGGTGGAGGGGTTGGTGGACCAATCCCCGGCGAAAACTCAGATATTGTCATTCCTGTCCCAATTTATCTCGTAGAGAAAGAGCCTCAGGTGGTGCGAATCGAAAAACCCGAGTATCCTCCATTGGCCGTCAAAGCTGGGATCGAAGGAACCGTGTGGGTAAAAATTCTGGTTGACAAAGAAGGCCATGCATCTAAAACACAACTAATCAAAAGCACGCATGAAATATTTGAAGAGCCGGCGCTTTCGGCAGCAAAGAAGTTCCTTTTTACTCCCGCGTATATGACCGGGGGACCAGTGTATGTCTGGATTTCCCTTCCTTTTCGATTCACCCTCAAATAGCAATCAACTTCATACGAATGGCGGGGGTAAGGGGATGGCCAGATCCTTCTTGCCCCTTTCTGGTTTTTTCGATATATTTTCACCCGTTATTAAGGTTTCTCTCCTGTAAAGCGTCACGTTGTGAATATCTCTTCGGACGTGCGCACCTCACCCTGAATCGAAGTCCGTTGCGAACTCTGTTCGTTGACCCTCGCATCAGGGAGAATGCTATTCCGCGTAGAGTAACTTATTTTGTCAATCATCATCGGGGTACTGTTTCCTATGGAAATGCTTACTGGTCTCTCTCCCTATGTCGGCGGCTTTGGACTTCTTATCGCCTTCTTGATTTATTCGTCACTAAAGCGTCAGCCTGCTGGAAATGATGTTATGAAAGATATTGCCGACCAGATCCATGTCGGTGCAATGGCCTTCTTGAAGAGGGAGTATATGGTGCTCGCCTTTTTTGTCGCAGTAGTCGCTGTTCTGCTAGGGGTGTTCCTGCAGCCTGCAACCTCGGTCGCTTTTGTCAGCGGCGCGATCGCGTCGGTTTTGGCCGGCTTCTTTGGAATGCAGGCGGCAACAAAGGCGAATGTTCGAACCGCGCAAGCCGCAAAGGAACATGGACAGGGAAAAGCCTTGCTGACGGCGTTCAACGGCGGTGCTGTCATGGGTGTAAGTGTCGCCAGCCTCGGTCTGATCGGTGTGGGAATTTTCTTTCAGCTGTACGGTAGTCCCGAAACAGCGAACATTATCAACGGATTTGCAATGGGAGCCAGTTCGATCGCGCTCTTTGCTCGCGTCGGCGGCGGCATTTACACGAAGGCGGCAGACGTTGGTGCAGATCTGGTCGGAAAAGTAGAAGCGAACATTCCCGAGGACGATCCTCGCAATCCTGGTGTCATCGCTGACAATGTTGGCGACAACGTTGGTGATGTGGCAGGTATGGGTGCGGATATTTTTGAATCGTATGTCGGTTCGATCGTTGCAACGATCGCTATAGGGGCAACACTTCTTCCCGAGAGCCTCCACCTGCTCAAGGCCGACGCTGGTGTGGCCGACACCTCCATCAAGGGAATTTTGATGGCGCTTCCCCTAATTCTCGCGGTGATCGGACTTCTCTCATCCTTCATCGGCATCGGATCGATGAAGATCCTCAAACAATTCTCGCCAGCAGCAGCGCTCCGCTACTCAACATTTATTGCAGCCGGATTATTCCTTGTCGGTTCATATTTTTTGATTCATAATTATGCTGTTAGCAATCATGTGTTTTGGGCTGTCCTCTTCGGAACAGTGGCCGGAATTCTGATTGGCCTCATCACCGAATACTACACGTCGGCTGGTCCGGTGAGACGTATCGGCGAAGCGAGCAAGACCGGTGCGGCGACGAATATCATCCATGGTCTTGCTGTTGGCCTTGAATCGACGGCGTTGCCAGTGATCGCGATATGTGTGGCGATCTACGTCGCAAACGATGTCGCAGGCTTGTATGGCATCGGCATTGCCGCGGTTGGTATGCTTGCGACTGTCGGCATTACAATGTCTGTTGATGCCTATGGCCCGATTGCAGATAATGCAGGAGGAATTTCTGAAATGAGCGGTCTCGGCCCTGATGTTCGAAAGATCACGGACGGCCTCGATGCTCTTGGCAACACCACGGCGGCGATAGGTAAGGGATTTGCCATTGGCTCTGCGGCGTTAACTGCCCTCGCCCTTTTTGCGGCGTACTCGCAGGCGGTTGCTGCGGCCAGCGGAAAACCCCTGGTGATTATTGTGACAGAGCCTTTGGTGGTCATTGGTTTATTCATTGGTGGTGTCCTTCCATTCTTTATTGCAGCGCTGACGATGACGTCGGTCGGCCGCGCAGCGGGCAAAATGGTGGATGAGATTCGCCGTCAGTTTCGCGAAATTCCCGGCCTTCTTGAAGGCAAAGAAGGGGTCAAACCGGATGCTGCGCGTTGCGTTGATATCTCAACCGCTGCTGCACTACGAGAGATGGTTTTACCCGGCCTCGTTGCCGTATCCGCGCCTGTAATCGTTGGATTTCTTCTCGGACCTGAGGCATTGGGTGGCATGCTTGCTGGAGCAACTGTTGCTGGCGTTCTTCTTGCTCTGATGATGGCGAACGCAGGCGGTGCTTGGGATAACGCAAAGAAAGCGATCGAAAAAGGAGAAGTTGCAGGAGAAAAGAAGGGATCAGATGCTCACAAAGCCGCGGTGGTGGGAGATACCGTCGGTGATCCATTCAAAGATACCTCCGGTCCTGCGATGAATATTCTGATCAAGTTGATGTCGGTGGTTTCATTGGTGATTGCGCCGCTACTCGCGCATTAAATAAAATCGCTTGTCCTGAAGCCGTTTCAACGATGTTGGAGCGGCTTTTTTGTTAGTCGCGTTCGATGTCGAGAAGTCCGGTACGGCGAAGAAGCGACCTGACAATCATCGCAGTCGCACCCCAAATGTTCCTTCCTTCGAACTCATAGAACCAGACTTCATGCATGCTTCCTCGAGATTCCCTGTACTCCATCCGTCCATTTGCTTGATCCTGGAAATAGTAAAGAGGAACCTCAAAAGCCTCCGCGACCTCGGCTTTGTTAATTGCCAGGGAGTCAATCGATTGGACGATCCCCACAACAGGGGTAACGACAAACCCTGTAGGAACCGGCAGATCATCAAGTAATCCAAGAATCTGGACCGTTTGGGGAGCGATACCTGTCTCCTCGTGCAGTTCGCGCAACGCAGTTGCAGTGATGTCCTCATCCCCATCGTTAACCATCCCTCCGGGAAAGGAGACTTGCCCTTTATGCGTTTCGACGGTTTCTGTACGTTTCGTAAGCAAAAGGGAACATTCGCTATTGGCGGTAACAATTGGGACCAGGACGCCGGCCCGATGGTACTCTTTAATAGAGAGCTGCTTTCTTTCGTGCGATTGCGAAAAAGCATCTCGTATTTTCGTGAGTGGTGTTGTAGCCATGGTGAAAGATAGGGAACACCCTGGCAACGTGCAAAGCAAGCAATTGCATGTGGCCGCGCTGCTCAATATATTGAGGAAGTATTGTCCACCGAGAGGCAGAGAATATGAATAAAGAACATCTAAAAATTGATGGTATGAATTGCAGCCATTGTGTAATGGCTGTCGAAAAAAGTCTGAAGCAAATCGCCGGTTTGCATGTCAAACACGTGTCCGTCGGCTCGGCATTGGTTGAGTTCGATGATATTCCGGATTTGCGAAAACAGGCTGCCGAAGTCCTCCAAAAAGCGGGTTACGAGCTTCTACCATGAGTTCAACGCGGGAGATGGAGAGGAAGGTGATTGAATCATTTACCTTTCAGGTCGAGGGAATGACCTGCGCGAGTTGCGTTAAAAGGGTGGAGAATGCCTTGAAGGAAGTGAATGGTGTTGTGGATGCCTCCGTCAACCTTGCCACCGAGACCGCCTCCATTGGTTTTTATAAGAATCGAATAAGCGTTGAACAACTGCACACAGCAGTGTCCGATGTCGGATATGCGCTGATAGATCCGGTGCATGACGTTGCGCCTCTTGAGCCTGTGCCTGTGTCCAACGATCCAAAAGCGAAGCTGCGGGCAGAACTCAAGCGTGATTTCGTGCGCAGCCTTCTTTTCACGCTTCCGATTCTTTTCCTCAGCATGGCCGGAATGACTCCCTGGTTCGAGGACTCCATGCCGTTCTCACACGACGTAACCAACAAGCTCCTCATGTTGCTCGCTACCCCTGTCGTTCTTTTCTCTGGCCGGAGATTTTTCCAGAACTTCTGGAAAAAGACGTTGAGGGGAAATTTCGACATGAATGTGCTTGTGGCCATTGGGACTGGGTCAGCCTTTACTTACAGCGTCATCAATGTTCTCTTTCCGTGGTGGCTCTCCACGTCGCATGAACCACCACATGTCTATTTTGATACCGCGGCAGTTATTATCACTCTCATTCTTCTTGGAAAACTTCTCGAGTCCCGAGCCATGAGTAAGGCTTCGGCGGCGATACGAAAGCTTGTGGCCCTCCAACCGAAAACGGCAACTGTCCTTCGAGGCAGGTCGCACGAACAAGTGCCGATTGCGGAGCTGACGCTGAGCGATCAGGTTGTTGTGCGACCCGGAGAGAGAATTCCTGTCGACGGAAAGGTATTAACCGGGACGTGCACCGTCGACGAATCAATCGTCACGGGAGAAAGCATGCCTGTCCGCAAGGTTCTCGGAGATTCGGTGATTGGCGGAACTATGAATCGGGACGGCAGCATTACGTTAAAGCCAACCTCGCTCGGGAAAGACAGCATCCTTGCGCAGATTATTAAGCTAGTCGAGCGCGCCCAGGCGTCAAAGGCACCGATTCAAAAGACTGCGGACAAGATAGCATCCGTCTTTGTTCCGACAGTAATGGGGGTTGCAGCAATTTCGTTTGTGCTGACCTCGCTTCTTTCTGACGGGGGAACGTCCGCAGGGCTGACAAGCTTCATTGCGGTGCTGATCATCGCATGTCCCTGCGCCCTTGGACTCGCCACCCCGACTGCCGTTGTTGTCGGGACAGGGGTTGGGGCATCGCTCGGTGTGCTCATCAAAGATGCAGAAAGTCTTGAGCGAGCCAGCTCGATTGATACAGTCGTGTTTGATAAGACGGGAACATTGACGGTGGGGCGACCGATGGTGACTGACTTGCAGTCGTTGAATGGGTTTGGCGAAGACACCGTTTTGAGATATGCTGCGTCGGTGGAACGACGGTCGCTGCATCCGTTGGGGCAGGCGATAATTTCACGGGCTGAGCAGGTGGATCTCATGATTGAAGATCCGGGCACGTTTCATTCGTACCCGGGATTAGGCATTGGCGGCACTGTACTGAGCGATCAGGTTCTGGTGGGAAATCACCTGTTGATGCGCAATTTCGGAATCGACGTTGAACCGGGAAAGTCCATTGAAGATAGACTCTCCGACGAGGGCAAAACTCCCGTCTGGGTAGCGATCAATAACAAGCTGGCGGGTTTATTAGGAATCGCCGATGTGCTAAGGGAGAATTCACCATCGGTCGTGAAAGCGCTCGATGGGATGGGCCTCCGTGTTATTCTCATTACGGGGGATCATTTCAAGACGGCCAAGCACATCGCGCAAAAGGCGGGAATCACGACATTTCTTGCTGGAGTTCTTCCTTCTGATAAGCTCAAAGAAATAGAATTGCTGCAAAGGAAGAAAAAAGTTGTTGCGATGATCGGGGATGGCATCAATGACGCGCCTGCGTTGGCTCAGGCCGACGTGAGTATTGCCATGGGGACCGGCACAGACATTGCCATGGAGGCAGCACACATTACTCTTGTCCGCAGCGATCTTGCCGGGGTCGTCCACGCGATCAAGCTTTCGTCCATGATGCTTCGAACGATCAAACAAAACTATTTCTGGGCGTTTGCCTACAATATCGTCGGAATTCCCCTTGCCGCATTTGGCGTGCTTCATCCCATGATTGCTGCCGCTGCGATGGCTTTCAGCTCGGTAAGTGTTGTCACCAACTCGCTCCGGCTGAAAGGCTATGATCCTTCTGTAACAGATTCGTGACGTCTCAGCCTTTGGTCATTGACGTTGCCCATCCGCCGCGTCCGGCAGAGATTGTTGAGGATGAATTACTCGATGCCTGGCAAAAGGCTCGACAACAATCGCAGAGGGTAATCAAAATCATCCACGGTCACGGAAGCTCGGGCCGCGGCGGGTCTACCAAAACAGTAGTCAGGAATTGGCTCTTCTCTCACAGGTCTCGATTCCGGGGTGTTGTTGACGGTGAGAAGTACGATCTTCTAAATCCAGACGTCCAGGAATTGCGCAATGAACTAGGCGATTACAGTGATCCGGATTTGGGAAATCAAAATCCGGGTATAACGATCGTGTGGCTCTTCTAGGGCGCGTCTTCCAGGTTGCCTCACACTTCCGTTTCACCTATATTTTTCCAACTCTTAACAATTAATCCATCCGAACAACAAAATCCCTCTCGGCTTCCACGGCACACCCATGGATAAACGTATCAAACTTTTTACGGTGCTCTCCAGTATCTTCTTAAGTGCACTCATTCTCGCAGAGGTCACAGGTGGAAAACTCATCCAATTGACATTATCTGAGGAATGGATTTTTACGATGACGATGGGCGTTATCCCGTTTCCGATTACGTTTATTATCACGGATATTATCAATGAGTATTTCGGTCGGAAGGGGATGAGGTATATAACGTTCTTAGGGATGGCAATGGTGGTGATGGTCCTGGTTCTTCTTCAGGTGGATATGATAGTGCCTGCCGCGGCCATTTCTCCAGTCTCGGATGAGGCATTCATTGGGGTGTTTGGCATCTCCGTTCGCATCATTATTGGTTCAATCATTGCCTATATTCTCGGTCAGTTGATCGATATATCAATCTTTCATTTTATCAGGGAGCGAACAGGTGGGAGACTCCTTTGGCTCAGAGCCACGGGTTCAACATTGATCTCGCAGCTTATCGATTCGTTTGTCGTCCTTCTCATCGCATTTTCCGGGCAGCTGTCATTCGGAACGATAATGGAGATAGGGGTGACGAATTATATCTACAAGTTCGCGATCGCAATCCTGATCACTCCCGCTCTCTATCTCATGCATAACATTATTGATCGGTATTTGGGGAAAGAACTTGCAGAAGAGATGATGGAACAGGCGCATCGAGAGGGCACCATCATTTTGAAGGAACAGGTTCAATAGTGAAACAATCACTGAGGACGCTTCTTGCTCACAGCATCGACTATGCTGGCCTTTTTCCTCCGGCAAGTCTTGACATGAAACAGGTTGTCAGAAACTACGCAGCGTATCGTAAATCAAGCGAATCATGGTTACTTGCACGACTTATCGTTCCCGTTTCAAGACTTGACGAGTTTGTTGTGGAGCAACGTGAGTTGGACGATCAGAATGGTCAATCGGATCCCTGGCTTCTCAGCGTTTTGCCGGGCAAAGACCTTTCGGGTGATATCACGACCATTTTGAATTTCAACAAAGAGTACGGAAAGAGTCGTCGCGTTGAGGTTCTTGAGCTGAAGGCAGGTACCAAGGAGGAGATTGTGTCGGCATCGAATCTCATTCCAAAGACTTGGGATGTTTTCTTTGAAGTGGAGGTCAATCAATTACCACTTATACAGGCGATACGGGAGCAGGGAAGAAAGGCAAAAATCAGGACGGGGGGAATCGCTGAAGGCCTCATTCCATCGAGCGCGCACATTGCAAGATTCCTTGCTACATGTATTCATGAGGGGGTTCCAATGAAGGCAACAGCCGGTTTGCACCATCCACTCCGTGCAGAGCAAAAGCTGACATACAGCCCTGACAGCCGTTCTGCAATCATGCATGGCTTCCTCAATGTTTTCTTAGCCGCTGCCCTTCTTCAAGGGGGAGCGACGGTGGCGGAAGCCACAGAACTTATCGAAGAACAAGACAGTCACAAGATTACAATTGGTGAGACATCCATTAGGTGGAGGTCATGGGAATTGTCGATAGATCGCCTGGCGAACATACGAAAGACGTTCCTTGCCGGATTTGGCTCATGCTCTTTTCGCGATCCGATCGATGATCTGGCTACTCTCCATCTGGTGTGAACAATAATTGATGAAAGTAAGCGAATGAATGAAACGCACGATATGAATTTGGTTTCATGGGTCGAATCGGCAAACGAGCCAGAAACGGACTTTCCGATCCAGAATCTCCCGTTGGGAATTTTTCGCCGTGGAGGTGAAACAGAGGGTAGGATTGGCGTTGCCATCGGTGATCAGATTCTCGATATCCATTGCTGTGTCCGCGAAAAGTTCATTGCGGGGTTGAACGGCGAACTGTCGAATGCATGTCTATCCTCCACTCTTAACGATCTTATGGGGTTGGGCTCATCGCAATGGGCGCTACTGAGAAAGAAAGCCAGTCAGCTTTTGAAGAAAGATAATGCAAAGGACACGGCAAAGATTGGAGAGAAGGCTTTAGTTCCGATGTCCGAAGTTACGATGGACATCCCAGCCAGTATTGGTGATTATACCGATTTTTATGCCTCAATTTTTCACGCAACAAACGTCGGCGGTATGTTCCGTCCGGACAACCCTCTTCTTCCTAATTACAAATATGTTCCCATTGGGTATCACGGGCGATCCTCTTCGATTGTGGTGAGCGGTACGTTTATTCGAAGACCCAGCGGACAAACCATTGCATCTGATTCTGCCTCACCGACGTTCGGCCCAACGAAGCTGTTGGACTACGAGTTGGAGGTAGGTTTTTTTGTTGGAGGGGGAAATGCGTTAGGTTCGACAACTCCCATCGAAAAAGCCGAGGAGAACATTTTCGGTCTCTGTCTGGTTAATGATTGGTCGGCGAGAGATATTCAAAAATGGGAATACCAACCGCTTGGACCATTTCTTGCGAAGAACTTCGCGACGACCATCTCACCCTGGGTTCTGTCACTCGAAGCATTGGAACCGTTTCGAGTCCCTTCATTCAAGCGTGATGCCGCGGATCCATTTCCTCTTCCGTACCTTGTGAGTACGAAAGACCAGGAAACGGGTGGGATTGAGATCGTTCTAGAAGTCTACTTGCGGTCTGAAAAAATGCGAGCGCAGAGGATGGAAGAAGTGCGGTTGAGCGGAGCGAATTTTCGAGACATGTATTGGACGATAAGCCAGATGCTGACCCACCATGCAAGTAATGGTTGCAACCTACGTCCAGGAGATTTGTTGGCCAGCGGTACAGTGTCGGGGAAAGAAAAGGATTCACGAGGTTGCTTGTTGGAGTTGACTTGGCGGGGGGCAGATCCGCTTCATCTTCCTTCCGGTGAATCACGCAAGTTTCTTGCCGACGGAGACGAAGTGGTCATCCGCGGTTACTGCGAGAGAAAAGGCTACCGGCGAATCGGGTTTGGAGAGTGTCGGGGAATAGTGACACCATCACTGTGACCTTTCCTGAAGAACCGTCTCGTAAACCTGTAGCAACTTCTTTCCAAGTGATTCGCGGGAAAACATCTTTTCGGCACGCACTCTTCCTGCCTGACCCATTTTCTCTCTCATTTCGGGATTCTGAATCAAGAACGCAAGGCCTTCCGCAAGTGCGCTTGAGTCCTTCGGCGGTACCAGAAGACCTGTCTCGTCTTCTATCACGATGTCAAGGACACCGTCACTTCTCGATGCAACGACGGGAAGTTTCATCGCCATTGCTTCGACGAGGACCGCTCCAAACGCCTCAGCATGGGATGGAAACGCAAAGACGTCGAACACTGACATGATCTCTGGTACATCGTTTCGAAATCCCGTGAATGTTGTCGCTGGTTCCAACCCAAGCGAACGGGACAGAGCCTTGATCTCGGCTTCGTATTCTTCTTCACCGCGACTAGCTTTTCCAACAATAACAAAGTGGAGATCCGAGAATCGTGCCGTAAGGGTTGCAGCGGCGCTGAGGAATTCTTCGTGACCCTTTCCCGGGGAAAACCTTCCCACGAAGCCGACGACAATGGTGTTCTCCGCAATCCCGAATTCTTTTCTCAGTCTTACTCGATTCCCTTTGTCGGCGGAAAATCGGGCGGTATCAATTCCATGGTGGACGGTAATGATTCTTTCCGGTGCGACCGGAGTCGTCTGTGCGACGTTTTCCCTGATCACAGATGAGATCGCGAGGACTCGGGAAATCCTGGAGTAGGTAAATCGATGAAAGAGATCTTTCTTTGAAATACCTGAACCCATGCGCCGACTCAGAATTAATGGTATATCTCGTGGGCACAGCTTAAGGGCGGGAGCGACTGTTGCGATGTCTTTTGACAGTTGCGAATGGACAAGATCAACATGCGCCCGCTGGAGAAATTGCCGCAGCTTCCAAATAGCCTGAGGGTGAAAGTAGCCCCGAACTTTGAGAGGGAGGACATTGAGCTTGTGTCCAGAAGCTTCCTGGAAAAGAGGTGTATCCGGGAGGCAGGCAAGTGTCACATCGTGTCCTTTTTCTGCAATCAAGAGTGCCTCGTCAAGGGCTTGTATTTCAAGCCCTCCCCAAGATGCAGAAAAGCACGTGTGGAGAATTCGAAACCGTGTGTGATGGTTCATGTCTTGGTCAGGAATAGTGACCACAATAATACCAAATTCCCTTCGGCAGAACAACGATCAATCTACTTGCTATTCCACGTCGCCTTTGCTAACATTGAGTCATGAAATTCTTGCTGATCTTTTTCGGAGGGGGTTTAGGCGCCCTCGGACGGTATGTTGTATCCGGCGTTGTGCATACCTTTTCTCCCCCTTCGTTTCCGTACGGTACCTTTGTTGTGAACTGCACGGGAAGTCTTCTAATAGGAGTTCTGGTAACGGCTCTCGATACGCGATTCTCAGCAGTTCCTTCGCTGAGGTTTTTCCTGATCATCGGTCTCTTGGGGGGCTTCACCACATTTTCTTCGTTCAGCTATGAGACGATGACGCTACTCAGAGAGGGAAGCACAACCGCTGCATTGATCAATGTCGGTGCAAGCGTGATTACCTGCCTGTCGGCGACCTGGGTCGGGATGACGATTGGAAAAGCACTATGACGAGGAAGCACATATGAAACTCTCCGGCGAGGGAAAACTGCTGCGGGTATTTGTGGGTGAGTCCGATCGGCTGGACGGAAAACCATTGTTCGAAAAGATCTTATTGGCCGCAAAGGAAGAAGGGCTGGCGGGAGTGACGGTGTTACGTGGAATAGCTGGGTTTGGTGCGCGCAGCAGAATTCACACCGCGAAGGTTCTTCGTCTTTCGGAAGATCTCCCCGTTGTGTTGGAAATTGTCGACACAGAAGATCGCATCAATAAATTTATGACGAATGTTGATGTGATGTTTGAGCGCAGCGGGTGTGGTGGTCTCATAACACTGGAACGAGCCGAGGTGATTCGGTACACACATGGATCATAATTAGCAATATCCAATCATCAAGAGAAGGTCGCGAGATGAATTCATATGCTGGGTTTTGGAAGAGGTTCCTTGCCTGTTTGATTGACGGACTCCTATTGGGTGCGGTTGGTGTGTTGCTCCTGATACCGTTTTTTGGCCTGCTCGGTCTTGGTGTGGGGTTCGCTGACATGGAAAATGGTGACGCTGCTTCGGCAGGACTCGTTGTTGCCGCGATCGCGGCATATGGCATTGCAATGGTGGTGATGACAATAGGAGGGTGGCTATACTATGCATTCATGGAATCGTCATCAAGACAAGCGACGCTGGGGAAGATGGCACTGAGTATCGTCGTTACTGATATGAATGGGGCGAGAATTACTTTCGGTCGGGCCACCGGACGATATTTCGGTAAGATAATCTCTAGCCTTATCTTCTACATTGGCTACATCATGGCGGGTTTTACGCAACAAAAGCAAGCGCTCCATGATATTCTTGCTAGTACGCTGGTTATTAACAAACCATAGAGTCCTTCTCATCGATTCTATGAACACCAAGCTGACTATTCTACCAAAAACCGAGTTGTACAAGCTGCAAGAAGATAATGCTCATTCTGAAAGAAGCAGGCGTGGACTTTAACGCCATCGACTACTACATCAATCCCATATCGAAAGAGAACCTTAAAGAACTTCTGAAGAAAATGAATGCCCGGCCATGTGATATCCTTCGGACGAGAGAAGCATTCAGAAAACAGAACCTCACTGTTGATTTGTTGTCTGACGATGCCCTCACTGATTTGATGGCAAGTAATCCAGACTTTGATCCAACATCCGATTATCGAAAGGGGTGACAGGGCAATACTTAGTCGACCGCCTGAGAGAACCAAGGAACTCTTTTGGTATCTATCACCCACTTACCTTCGTGTAACGCATCTCCCTAGCCATTCCTTTTTCCTTCCATTTGTATGTAGAAATGACATCTCCCATGTCTATTCCTTGGGCTTCTGCTGTGTAATGTGACAAACCTTACGCTGTGTGATACTGGCACCCGACTTGCGTGTAAGATCACGCTGTAAAGAGCGTTTACACGCAGGTGTCGTCCGGAGTTTTTGCCGAATACCCATTGACTCTGTTCGATTTTTGTTTATATTTGTCAGAAGTATTTTACGTGATTTACGATAATGTTTCTATTTATTTGATATACGCCACAAGTTCTTTTATTTTGATCAAAATTCGAATCATTAGGCCACTGACACGCCACCAATGAAATCTGCCAGAATTCTAATAATTCAACTTCTCCTTGGCTCTTCATTTGCCCACGGTGCCGATTCTTGGATCAGTGTTTCCCCGCATGTTGTCGTCTCGAGGTACTCATCTTCAATTGGTTTCAATACAGGTATTGGTGTTGGAGTCATCGCATCGTTTTCGTTTTCAAGAGATAACGACCTGAGGCTCTTGGGCGATTTCACAAATACCACTCAACCTTTCGATCTCATACTATCCTCGGGATCGCTCGATGTTTCGGTTAAAACTTTGAGCGCAGAATACAAAC
>DASWHW010000162.1:0-2047 GCA_036397975.1 Bacteroidota bacterium | reverse complement strand
TTCTATCGTCTCTCGCTGGACAGGTTCGAGCCGGTCTTCAATATAGAGAATGACGTCCGCTTCCGGGATGTGCGTTCCGTCCATATATGGTTTCATATTGTATTGTACGGATGAGTGATCATCTTTTAGAAATCCTGATTGCCAGCACCATTTCTGAGTCGGGCAAGCGCTTTTCGCAAGGTATAGTACACCTGCTGTTGAGGAGTGATGCGGAGGGCCTTTGCGATTTCTGCTCCCGTCATTTCCTCCCAAAAGTAAAGTCGTACAACCAGCTTTTCTTGTTTGGGCAACTCTCCCAAGCGATGTTCCAGCCATGTGAGTAATTCTTTTTCTTCCATACTGGGTTGTGTCGAACCCGTCTGCCCTAATTCTTCGTGAAACGGGACAATTGTCGGTTTCCAATCCTGTCTTCGCGATACTTCCGGCAATAACTCTGCGTGCTCTATGACTTTTTCGAATGATTCCTGAATAGACGCGGAAGAAACATTCTCCCGATTTATCACTGCATTTTCAACTTCCTCTCGAGAAAGTCCCTTCCAGTAATACAAGGTGAAGACCAGGCGATCAAGTTTCTCCAGTCGCTGAATTGTCCTTGGCATCTGACGTCGGCCCTGAGCGGCCCGGTAAGCATCAATGCACATGTTGCGTGTAACGGCGAACAGCCACGTGCTAAATTTCGGGGGGTTCTTCTTGTAATCATGTTGGAATTTCCGAAGGATTGCGAAGTCGTTTGCAGCAAACTTCTCGCAAACATAGAGGTAGGTCTCCATAGCCTGGTCGTGATCCTTTTCGAATCGCCAGATGATCTTCAGGAAATGGTTGGAATACTGATCGAGAAACGCTCTCCACGCGACATCACTCTGTTTGCCGGAGAGCAGATCGTGGAGAATGGCTTCGTCGGACATGATGTTCGCTTTGGATCAGAAATAGAAGAACATTGGATGCCTTTAAATGATAGAGAAATGAGGTTAGTATGGCAAGGAAGGAAGGCCACAGCAGCGAGGAAGTGATGAACTTCTTGCCGGACTACGAAAAATTAGTTGTGTTTCCTTGTAATATCAACCGGTTTGAAAGCTACTGGATTAATGCTCCGATAGACTCCCTCTTCCGTACCGACAAACAATGTTCTGCTTGAGTTGATTGTAAAAGAATAAGCATTTGTATTAGGTAACCCGCCGTTGATTTCTTCCCAGGTTATTCCGAAATCGGTTGACCGAAACACTCCTCTGCGATCATTTGAATTAAAACCTAAGGTCGCTGCAAACACGTGTCCGCTTGAATTAAAGGCAAATGAACGTGCATGCGGGTTTGTTGGGTGAATGGTTATTGCCTGCCAATTCATTCCGTTGTCGGTGGAACGATAACTTTGGGAAAGTCTCCCCCCGAACATATGTCCATTGATCGGATTGATTGCCAGAGAGCGGATTGTGGGGGCATTAGCAATTGGACTCCAGTTTTGACCTTGATTTGTTGAGCGGTAGAGGCCGGATAATGTCCCGGCGAAGATATCACCATTAGAATTGGACACCAACGACTCGACGAGAGTGTTTTGACCGCCGTTGAAACTCCACATCCAACTATCCCCGTTGTTTGTTGAACGGTACACTCCTCCTTGATTGTTGAAATCTTCATTGGCACCTGCAAAAATATCTCCGTTTGTGCCTATTGCCAGGGCGCTGACCTCTGTGTTGGAACCCAGACCATTTATTTTTTCAGTCCAATTCACTCCATCATTCGTGGACCGATAAACTCCCCCGCCGGACCCGAGGAATAGATCTGTCCCTTTAATTGCGAACGACGTTACGTTCAAATAGTTCAATCCGTTTACTGCTGTCCAGTTGTCGCCATTGTCAACGGAACGAAAAGCTCTGTTTGCGAAAGATCCGGCCAAAAGAGCACCGCTTGATGTTACAGCAAGAGCAAGAATGTCGAGGGCAGGCCCTCCACCTAATGTTGGTTCCCAGAAATCGAGTGAGTCTTTTACGGAAATGGTCAGATAATTGTCTGGCGCGTGAGAGAGTTCATAATAAGTAGGAAGAGTGCCGGG
>DASWHW010000161.1:0-2605 GCA_036397975.1 Bacteroidota bacterium | reverse complement strand
TGCATCTCAATCTCTTCGCGCAAAACCGTTTCCCAGAATTCCCTTTCAACAGAGGAGAAATTCTTGAGTTGGTAAATCCAGCGCATGATGACTTCCAAGCGAGTTGCGTGTTGTGATCATACGTTGGGAAGATAGTGGTGGGAAAACCGCGGTGGTATCTCTGGAACCTGGTATTTTGGGAGGAGCAGGGAAACGCGGAATTTAGATCAGCGAGAGTATGATCACACCATGGGTATTTCTCCTTTAGTGAAAAGTTGATTATCATTTGTCAATCAGTTATTATTGACCGTGAAAAAACCATCGAGTCTAATCCATGCCCGTTATATCGATGTTTTATGGGATTATTATTCTGATGTATTACTTCGACAACAAGAAACACAAGCTTCCCCACATCCATGCGCAGTATGGCGATGACGAAGCGGTCATCACAATTCCTGACGGCCGCATTCTTGAAGGATCCATCCCACCATCAAAGCAACGACTTGTTCTCGCATGGCTTGAGATTCATCACGAAGAACTCCTTGCAAATTGGCGTCTTGCCGTTGAGGGTCAACAAGTATTCAAAATCGAGCCATTGAGATAGTCTGCCATGCATAAAGTCGTTTCCGTCACACCAAAGGATGATTATTCCCTTGTGCTTATTTTCGACAGCGGTGAACAGCGAGTGTTTGACGCCCGACCATATCTCGATAAGGGTGTCTTCGTTGAACTCCAGGACCTTTCATACTTCAAGCAAGCGCGCATAGCGTTTGGCACTATAGTATGGCCGCACGAACAAGATATTGCACCGGAGACACTATACTCTGAATCAAAGGCGCTTTCTCCAGTTTCATAGCCAACCTACGATTAGGAAATGCTTCCGGCAGGCTAATACACGAACCGTTCATGATGAGGAAAATTAGTTGGGTAGTATCGCTTGATGCAGGTATCTTGTTAAAGACAGTATATCGAATCGTTAGCGATGTCTTCAAAGGAGAGTTTGTTTCGTAAAGGCTTGTCTTCTGTAAATCTTCTGCTACTGGACGAACAGAATCAGTTCGCCCATGCCTCCGACACATCGCACGGCACTCCACGATTGCATCTCAATCTCTTCGCGCAAAACCGTTTCCCAGAATTCCCTTTCAGCATCAGAGAACTCTTTGAGCTTATACTTCCAAATCATGGCGCACCTCCTATTGAGTGCCTGGTCGGATTGTTTGTCTGGTGACAAGCTACTCACTGGAATGGAGGAGCGGTATCGCTGGAATTTGGTATTTTTCGGTGGGGGCGTGCAGATGAAGAATTCTTTCGACGAGGGATTTTTCAGCGAGGAATGACGCTCCGTTGTATTAGGTAAGTTTGAAGTTGATTTGGGTGATGAGTGCGCTCGAGCAACCTCGTATTGGACGAACACCGATATAACAGGCTGGTGCTTTAATTCGGAGTGGTGGGTGTCCGCGTCGTGAGATGTTCGATGACCGCTTTTGCCACCGCTTCTGTGCAAGTGTGGACATGGAGCTTTTCATAGATATGTTTGATATGCGAGAGGACAGTGTGTTGCGAGATAAAGAGCCGATCGGCGATCTGCTTTTGCGTAAGACCCTCGACCATGAGGCCAAGGATCTCCGTTTCTCTTGGGCTGAGGTGGTACCCGGTCTTGGGGGTTGACATGGCAGCAAACATTTTCAACACCTTGAGGGCGATGTGCGGGCTCATCGCAGCTCCTCCCAATCGGAGATCGTTCAGCTTCTCCACAATCTCTTCAAACTGCGAATTCTTTACAAGGTAGCCTGTAGCGCCCGCGCAGACCGCCTTGAACACCTTCTCATCCTCTTCGTAAATCGTAAGCATAACGAATTGCGTTCCCGGCGCCACCTCTTTCATCTGCGCGACGCCTTCAATCCCGCTTATACCCGGCAGCCCGATGTCGACAAGCACAACATCGGGCTGGATTTCCTTCTTGATCATCTTGATTGCGTCTTCACATTGGCGAAAGACATGCTCGCAGACAAAGTCATCCGTCTGATTCAACATCTTCTCCATGGAATCCGCGAACATCGCGTCGTCTTCGATGATCCAGATTCTGGTCACGAGGGAATCATTCAAGTCATTCATTCGTTTTACTCATGCTATTCTCGGACTTGATTCCGTCGATTTCCTTTTGGCCTTGAGCGGGCTGTTTTTCTTATCACTACACTATTTTTCCACATTAGCGAACGAAATCGGTTTCTCTGCAATTAGCTTTTCGATCCTCGTCTTTATTGTACCTGCCTTCACTTCCCTTGTTATCAGTGTGTCAAGTAATCTGCTCGTTTCGTAATCCATCTGTGGCTTTTTCTCCAATTTTTCCTCAATGGACCTAAGAACGTGATGGCGCTCTCTTTCTGTCAAAACTGTCCCCCTATTCAAAATTGCAATTGCATCATCGTATCGTTCGGGGAACTTAGATTGGGCCGCAATGTAGCCATAGTGTGCTCCAAGTTCCTCATCGTCAATCAGCCTGTCGACCAATTCATTGGGAGTTCCGGGCAAGGCGATGGCGTAGAGAAGATCCGGAGTCCGCAACACCTCAGTCACAAGCGAAGCGTGTTTCTGATCGGCAAGATCAATCGGCTTAATGAAGATG
>DASWHW010000160.1:0-12163 GCA_036397975.1 Bacteroidota bacterium | reverse complement strand
CCGGCTTCGATATGAAGTTCGGGGAGCACCTGTTCAGACCCTTTTCCCGTTTGCACTCCCTCGATCAGTTCGAAGGATCCGGCATTGGGTTAGCAACCGTTCACAAGATTATCTAGAAACATGGTGGACGGATATGGGCCGAAGCTCAACCCGATCGTGGTGCGACTTTCTTCTTCCACGTTCGATAGTCTCAAATCACGAGGTTGCCCCGCTGCCTGCCTATGACCATCCGGCTGTATCCAACCCCTCTCTTCAAGCTACCATGTCCATAACGGCACAATAAACCGGAGTATGATAGTATTCTGAGACTGTCCTGGCACGTGGATTGCCCTCTTTAGTGAATTGAACTTCATCCATTACATGGCAATTTCATGAATCGGCAGAAACTCCACACGCTCATTGCATTCCTCTTTATCGTATCAGGTGCCACCGGACTTGTCTATCAAATTGTCTGGTTCAAATATCTTTCCCTGTTTCTCGGAAATACCACTATTGCACAAACGATTGTTCTGGCAACATTCATGGGGGGACTTGCGATCGGCGCATGGTGGTGGGGACGCAAGGCGGATGGGGTGAAACAGCCGTTACGCCTCTACGCTTATCTTGAATTCGGAATCGGTTTCTACTGCTTGATCTATCCGTTCTTGATCTCGTCTCTTCGCGACGGATTTATTGCCATTGTTCAATCTATGAACTTCGCCAGCGACGGAGCAGCGGTTGCATTTTTGAAGCTGATCATCAGCGTGCTTTCGCTTCTCTTCCCGACTGTGTTGATGGGAGGAACCCTCCCGATTCTGGTTCGAACACTCTCACGAAAACTTGATGAGGCGGGGAAAAATGTTGCACAGCTCTACTTCCTCAACAGCTTTGGCGCCGTTATTGGATCGGCGCTCGGAGGATTCTTTCTCGTACCGATGATCGGACTGAAGGTGACAATGTTTTCATCCGGTATCGTGAACATTGTTCTCGCAATTGGTGCACTTGCCATTGCGCGACTCGTTATCGGTGAAAAAAAGAAACAAGAGGAACATCACGATCACGCATTCTCGGAACAAGAAGCGACGTTGGCAATTATTGTGGCAGGCATTTCCGGGGGAGCGGCGATGATTTATGAAATCGGTTGGGTGCGCCTCTTGATCCCTGTGCTTGGATCGTCAACGTATTCCTTTTCTCTGATGCTGATCGCGTTCATTACCGGCATTACTCTCGGCAGCTTTCTCGTATCGCTTTTTATCAACAAGACAAAGAACCTCGTATGGCTGTTGGCAGGGTGTCAAGCTGGAGTCGCCTTTGCGATGATGTTGACCCTGCCGCTCTATGGTCGCGTTCCTTACTATTTTATCCGCCTCGGAAACATTCTTACTCGCACAACCGAAACGTACCCGATCTTCCTCTCGCTGGAGTTCATCCTTTGTTTGATCATCATGGTTGTCCCGACGATCTTCCTGGGAATGACTCTCCCGATCGCAAGCAGGATTGCGACGCGTTCCGTTACCGTCATGGGGAAATCGATAGGCAATGTTTTCTCGATCAATACTTTCGGAACCGTCATCGGGGCGCTCATGGCAGGATTAGTTCTCATCCCCTGGATCGGCATCAAACAAACCATCGAATTGGGAGTACTCATCAACATCGCCGTCGCAATAAAGGTGGCGCTCTCCACATCAGTTCCCCACAAGCGCTGGAGACCAATCCTCATTGGTTGCCTTGCGGGTGCCGCTATTCTCTATGGCATCTTTGCGCCAAACTGGAGTCAGACAGTGATGCTGTCAGGCGCATTCAGGATGATCAACAAGGACGTCC
Organism: Bacteroidota bacterium; assembly: GCA_036397975.1. Taxonomy (GTDB): domain Bacteria; phylum Bacteroidota; class Ignavibacteria; order UBA10030; family UBA6906; genus SZUA-287. Next base: position 10,360 of record DASWHW010000160.1, on the reverse strand, counting down.
CTCCACCCGATTCTTTCGACCGGTACGAAGGACTTTTTGTGACTGATAAGCAGCTGTATTATGAAGAAGGCCGTTCTGCTACCGTCGCTGTTTTGCAATACAAGCATGAGCGTGTTCTGATTGTGAATGGAAAGGCTGATGCCTCCTCCGTAACCGACCTTCCATCACAAACAATGATGGGGCAACTCCCCTTGTTACTGCAGGATAATGTAGAGCGAGTTTTTGTTATCGGGCTCGGCAGTGGCGTCACCCTCGGAAGCGTCCTTACCCATCCCGTTAAGAGCGTTGATTGTGCAGAAATCTCGCCGGAGGTGGTCAAGGCATCAGCATTCTTTAACGGCACCAGTAACGATCCGCTGAGCGATCCCCGTGTAACACTCTCCATCGACGATGCACTGGCCTTTTTGAAGCTCACGCGCAATAACTACGATGTAATCATCAGCGAGCCGACCAACCCGTGGATTGCGGGGGTGGGGAATCTTTACACATCGGAATTCTTGCAGGAGTGCAAAACCCGCCTGACCAAGAATGGGACTATGGTGCAATGGTTTCATCTGTACGAAATGAATGACGAGACTGTCAAGCTTGCGCTCAGAACATTTCGTTCTGTTTTCCCCCATGTCACCATATGGCAATCCCTGACCACCGATATCGTTCTCCTGGGATCGGTGCAACCACTTGAGCTCAATGTAGAATCTCTGAAGCGAAAGCTGGAGATTCCGGAAGTCCGTGCAAACCTCCTTCGCATCGGGATTGAAGATATACCGACGCTTCTCTCGTTGCAGGTTATGACGGATATTGCGGTCCAGCAATACACCAGCGCCGGCCCGCTCAACACCGAGGACAGGCCGTTACTTGAATATTGGGCGCCAGAAGCATTTTTCCTTAACAAAGGAACTCCGAAGTTCGAAGCATACGATGAGCGTATCGTTTTTCATCATAACAACTTTCTCCTGACCGAATACCTTCGGACAAACCAGCTAAAGGACAGCGAACGGGCGACGATAGGAAAGCTGCAGTCCACCCCTCTTCGCGGATCGATGGCCCTTGGCTATTCGATGCTCAAAGAGTATGTCTCGAGAAATCCTCAGGACGATGCGGTATTGTATTATCTCGCACGCGCAGCAAAGTACATGGGAAGGAACGATGAGGCGCTTGCATATTTGGGCAGGATGGTGAAACTGAAGCCGAATGACCCGAACACTCTCTCTGAATATGCGTCGTTAAAGCTTGATGTTGAATTTGACGGCGCGTCGATGATGGAAGGTTTTGATGGATCGGAGATTGAAAAGATCTTACTTCGAATTGTGTCGCTCACCGGAGATACCCTGGACTCGCCTCACATTCGGCTTGGGGACTTGTGTTACAAAACCATGCGCTTTAAGGAGGCGGTGACACATTATCAGCGCGCACTCGTTCTACGCCAAACGCGTCCCGGCGACCAGTCCGTTACTCAGGATGATTTGCTCCTGCGATTCTCACGCTCGTGGTATCGAATTGGGGATCGGAACAACGCCATTGCCTATGCTGCGCAGGCGTCTCTGGAGAACATGAACAACGTCTCTGCTCTCGACTTCCTCAATTTCCTCAGGGGAAGAGTAAGGGTGGATTAACAGCTGAATGCTTTATCGTTGCTCAAACGTCCCAGTGTAGTTTACCTCCGCGATCACTCTCCCTTCGATCGCATTCTCAAATTGACGAAGCGATGTCTTCACCGGAAGATCGAGTTTCTCAACGTTCAGGGCGTAAATGGTTGTTACGTATGGATGTTGACCTGATCCTTTTGGTGGCGCAGGCCCGCCGTATCCAAACTCTCCGTACGAATTCAAAAGCTCCTTTGCCCCAGCGGGAAGACTGTTTGTCCCTGAGGCGCCTTCTACAATTTTTCTCTCGTGAAACGGAATATTAACTACCAGCCAGTGGATCCAGTTCTTGGCAACCGGATGAGGATCGACAATGGAAAGTGCAAAGGACTTTGCGGTAATCGGAGGATCGCTCCAGGAAAACTCTGGTGATGTGTCCTTCCCCCCCACCACAGTAGTGTACACATGCTTCAATGGTATTTCACTGTTGTTCGCGTACGAGCGGGATGATAGTTGAAACATATTTATTCTCCTTTATGATAACAGTCCGGACCCAAGACCGATAGCGACAACAAAGAGAAGTGCCGCCACAATCAGTCGGATCGTTCTCATGGTAACTTTTTTGACTAATCTATTCCCCGCAAACACTCCGACAAACGCCGATAGTGTCGCACCACCGAGCAACGAAAGGTTCTGCTCCACAATTGACATCTGCAAATGATTCGCATAGAAAGCAATCCGGGTAATATCGATCAGACAGGCAATCGCAACTCCTGTTCCAATAAATGCCTCCTTGGTCAGTCCTGCATGAATAAGGAACGCGCTCCGGAGCGCACCCTGATGGCCAGAGAGTCCTCCGAAGAATCCGCTGAGCGCTCCCCCCATCGGCAGATATTTTGGATCGATCTGAAGTTTGTTGAACGATGGTAATAACTCAATGAGTGCAAACCCAAAAATCAACAAGCCAATTAGCAAATTAACAAGAGTGATCGCATGAACTCTTCCGAGAAAGTCATAACGAAGGACAGGCGCAGCCTCCACCAGAAGGAACAGCAACGAGGCGCCGCCAATTGCAGCAACAATCGCAGGTAAACCGAAGCGTAGCACGATCCGAAGATCGGCATGCTTGCCAAGGACAGCGAGCTTGAAGAAATTATTGAGAAGATGAACAATCGCGGTCAAGCCAACTGCTATTTCCGCCGGGAAGAACAACAGAAACGCGGGCAACAAGAGAGTCCCCAGTCCGAACCCCGAGAACAACGTAAGACCGGAGGCAAGGAGCGCTACAAGACATATTACGATGACGTCCATTCTTGCCCTGTCCCGATGAGTCTTAAGCTGTCTTGGAGAGCCATCGAATCAGCGGCATCATCAATGCAAAATCGTTGGCCACCATCCTGGCAAACCTCACTGTTCGGCTGACACTCTCGGAATATTCCTTGTAGACAAAAAACTGCTTGTGCCGCAAATGTTCGATCATTGGATGGTCTGCAGGAAAACCAAGCGGGGCTTTCTTGAGCTTCTCGCCCATCAGACCTCCGAAATGTTTCCTGAACTTGCGATCATTGATAACCTTCAGGAAGTCTTTCGGTTGACCTGCAATGGATTGCCGAATCCTCTTTATCTGATCACCGGCGGGCATGTACAGTCCTCCTCCAAGAAAAACCTCTCCCGGTGAAACATGCAGGTAGAGTCCCGGGTTCTCCGTTAAGCCTTTTCGGCCACGCACCTGAAAGCTGGCGGCAATGTTAGTCTTGTACGGAGTTTTGTTTTTGCTGAAACGAACATCTCTGTAGATGCGGAAGATACTCCTCTTCGGATTGAATTCAATTTCCGGTGCCGACGATACCATCGTCTGCCGGAGCGTAGCGATCAGGCATTGCATTGGGAACTTTGCAAGCTCTTCGTAGTCCTCTTTATGTTTGAGGAACCACTCACGTTTGTTATTCTTCTTCAGCTTCCGGAAAAAATCAAGCCCGGCTTTGGGGAATCCCGTGAACGGTGGATAGATATCTTCATCGATTGGATGTCGTGATGCCATCAACTACTCCTTCATTTTACAAGCACCTGTGCGAATCAAAAACCAAAACCAATTCCCCCGTTCACAAAAAGCCCATCCACAGAGACGGCAACTGCTACAGACAAGATCATGTCACGATTGAGTGGAGCGAGCCAAATACCTCCACCAAGATCCGTGTGCCACGGTCCGGGTGATGAATCGTTGTACCAGACGCGTCCTGCGTCGGCCAGAAGAAACAGCCCGACTTCTGTTGGAATGAGAATGGTTTCCCTGAAGAGTGAAAACCTCAACTCTGCACTTCCCACCGCAGACGCATCACCTGCAAATCGCTCCGGAAGAAATCCCCGAAGCGAATTGCCTCCCCCCAGAAATGCCGATTCGTAAAGTGGAAAATCTCCGAAGATCTTTTCTCCACGCAGACGCACTGCAAGCATAACGTCCGTTCCGATAGTATCGCCTATGAACAAACGTAGATCCCCTGACACTTTATGAAATGGAGAGAGATCCCTAAAGAGGTACGGGAACGCTCCGGCTCGGAAGTCCAGAGTAATCCCCTTATGCGGGATCAGCGGATGGTCCCTTGTGTCAAGTTGGTAGCCGATCCCGAATCCCAGGATCGTTCGGGAGTCACTTACTTCCGGAAGACTCTGGTTCGCTGTAAAGCGATCTTCTTCGGGAAAGAACTCAAAGGACTTGAAGGATAATCCCACACTAATAGTGCTTTGTGGAGCAATCCGATAACCGACCATGGGGAGCAAATGCAATTCACGGGATGACACCCTGTAAAAATCTTTGTCCTCGAGAGCTTCGTCCCTTGGTGTTGTATTGCCGAATCCATAGAAGTTCTTGACCTCCAGCTCGGAGAATTGCGCAACCCCTTTCAAGCCAACCCTCCTCGCCAAAGAGGGCATCGCAAGTGTATAGACTACCTTGTATCGCGCTGTGGGAATCGAAGCTCCGGCAGTAAGCTCCATTCGATAGATGTAGGGATACGTTCTGTATCCGAATTCATAAACGATTGGACCGGCGCCGAGAAGAACACCCTCACCCGCTATGATTCCAACCATCACGCCGAGAGCTACATCATGGCCATAATCCCGCGGGTGCTCATACTTCTGAGCAAAGGTATCCCGCCAGGGGGGAACGGGAGCATCTTCACCATCCTGCGCCCTTGCGACAAAGACCTGCGAACACAGCAGAAGTACTGTAGAGAATGTCCGATTCATTCTGGAATAATCTTCCCTTCTCTGCTAATCCAGAAATCGGTCTGACCGTTGCCCATGTCAATTTTCTCCCCCCGATATCCATTGAAGAAGATCAAGCGAACTTTTTCTTTCTCGAACTGTAGCTGCACGAATCCCGGCAGCGACTCCCCCTTCTCTTTCAGTTGTGAAGCGGTGAACTCATTTGGTGGTGTGGGAAGTTTGACGCGTGTCGTCTTCGCCCCGGCCCCGGAGACAACCTGAATACGTGGGCAGACCGCGCATGATTCGTCTTCCTGTAATGTGAGAAGTTGCAGGCTGTGATCATGTCCGGAGAGAACCAGTTGTATCGGGACGTTTGCCTGATGAATGGCTGATCGTAACGAATCAAGAAACAGTTGATAGCGTTCTGCGCATACATCTTCCGGATCAAACCAATTCTTCACCCATCCAACTGCGTTCGAATCTTTATTACATGGTGTTCGATAATCGACCTGTTGTGTTTCATCGTTCCAGATGGTGTAGCCTCCATGTTCCCCTACTGTTCTGATCGGGTGATGCATCGCCAGAATGCGCCAGCGGAGGTTTGGCCGCGAAGCGGAGTTCACCAACAGGTTTCGGAGACTGTCGAACGTGGGACGCCAACCTTCGAGCGAAGTCCGAAGCGGTAACGCAGAATCGACAAAAAGAAACTGAATGCTGTCTGTGCTTCCAGGAAAGAGTGGGAACGCGGCAGACGAGGGCATAGCGTAATGGTACGTCCATTGAGTCAGCTCTGTTTCACGTCGATTGCCAACGTCGGTCAAACCGATCGGCCAGGCTTCTATGTTCACGAGACCAAAGAGAAAAGAAAACTCCACGCCATTGCCGGCATACCAATCGTGGTTACCTGCAACTGCATGGATATTTCCCCTCCCAAGCGCTTCAAACACATCACGGAACGGACCGAGAATTGATTTGACTTCACCGTTTACATCTTTTGCAGGGATGTTCAGTCCTGTTGTATAGAAGTTGTCTCCGAGAAATATCATAGCGTCGAACTGCCCCGCATCGTGTCGCCCCGTAAACATATCGTTGATATAACTCGCGTTCGAACGCAGCTCTTTCCCCTTTTCACCTGCATCACCGATGGCGATGACAGTGAAAGGTGCCTCGCCTTCCCGTGTCACCGACTCTTGCACCGAACAACCAGCCAGAACCACAAAGCCGAATGCAAAACAGAAATCGAATACTACGTTCCTCATAAGCCTTCGTTTCTTCACTATGCTACTCCTTACTTTTGTCAAAGGAGGAACCTGGTCCTTCGACGATGTTATTATCACCTGAATGGTCATAGAAATAAGTCATGTGATCGGCCTGCGGGATGAAAAACAGGAATCCCCACAACACTCCATGGACGACCGAATCATCAATGAATTCATCATCCCCTTTTCCACCATCCACCCGGACGATAATACTGCGGGGAACATTCCCCGATATCACCACCTTGTCATCTCCTCCAAGCATATACAGCCGTATCTCTCGTGTCTCGGCTCTCCTGAAGAGTCGATGGTACACCGGCGGATCGTCTTTCTTGCCGCCAGTGTCCTTCTCTCTTCTCCAGGCAGCAACGTCAACATCACCGCTCTCGAGCCGCGATACTTCCACGTACTCCCGCTTATCGCTAAAATACACATCAACAAAGCTCGCAAGCTGCTGATAATAGGTATCTGCTGCTTCCCTGAATTCATCACGCCGTGAGATCAGCGCATTTTCAAGACGCGCTCCATCAATCTCGTAATACTCGGGCGGAAGCGCACGAACAGAATGCTTGATAACATCATCCGTTACATGAGTGAGGAATGTGGTCACTACGCTATCCCAGGTTCGCTTGTCAAAATCGACCAGAATTCGACGGTCAAGATACCGCCCGGAAAACGTTAAGGCATAGATATCGTTGAAATGTTCATAGAAATTCTCAAACTGTGTCACGGACATATCGGCCATCCACGGAAGGAGACCGTCGAGGCGTACAAATGCCTGGTCGCGATCCATCGGTATGGGAAGCCAGGTCTTGCGGCCGTTTTCGTTTTCAAAGCGCGCCCATTTCCACTGCTTCACATGACGATCCCAATCGCCGACGAAAAGATCGAGAAGGCGCGCATTCAAGTAAGCAACGGCATCCGGACGGTCTTCACTATCCTCCTCCATCGCTGCGAACATTTTAAGTGCGTTTTGAATTTTCGTCGAGCCAAGGAATCCATCGTCGGGATAGGTTTCAAAGATGCCAAGAAGTCCTCCAAACGATGCACGAAATTCTCCCAGTTGAGGGTCGTCAGGAAGCAGCACAAGTTGGGGATGAAGGCGCGGAACGCCTGTTGCACCGGAAAGCTCATCAACTATGAGGGCACCTGCCGGATTTGAGGTGCTGATATGGTCTTGAGCGACATCTGCTGCAAATGTCTTCTGAAGCTCGACAGGAAGAATGGCCTTCGGGTCTTTGTTCACCGATCTGAACTTGTAGAGCTTGCCGTCCGCTCCCGCAAATCGGAGGGATTTGGTTTGAAAACCGCCCCCAGCCTCAACCGGAGTGAGCCCTCCTGCAAAGTGCTTCATGTCCAGGACTTTCACCTTTACCGCAGATGTCCATAGATCTCTATAATGATCGCCAAAGAAAACACGATGCAGCCGGCCAGCTTGATACTCCGGGCCGGGGATGACTTCTACAGAGTCACCAGCCAGCTGGGTCTCTCTGACGACAGTAGTCTTGGGAAATCCAATTTGGGAAGACGCTCCGCAGCCGAGAAGGGCCATGAAACTAAGGAAGAAAGAACAGACGCACAGCGTCTCTTGATAACGATGCATGAAAGGTCAGTACAAAGGATCAGCGCTGAAGAAATTTAGTCAGGCACAATATTGGGATTTTCAGAAGGAGTTGCAATGGAAGGAAGGATTGAAGCGGGCTTTGATGACTTAAACTTTGTTTAGTATTTCTCCGATGTCTTTCGGATGATGAGAAACAGCCCATGCCCACTTGCCAAAGCCGGCGCGGGAGTCCACCGCACGAACGCACTCATCCGCGTCTCGATGGCTTCCAACTGACAGAAGAAGAATCGCTTGTTCGTCCGCTCTTCGGCATTGCGCCAGTGGTCAAGCATGCGCTTGGTTATGCCTGTAACACCGGCGTACGGATGGTTGGATGCTCACTCCACGCCTTGATGCGAGGACGGATTGCATTGACAAGCGGTATCTCGACAAAGATGCCTGGGTCATCGAACGCATGGGAAGACTCCGAAGCAATCACGTAACCGGCAGGGCGTCGGCCCTCCTTCCGACTGAACGTTCGCGTCTTGGCCTCGTAGCTCCAGTGGCTCTTCGGCCCCTCATAAGGAGAGTTAATGATGAGTTTATCGATTGTTGCTGGCATTACGCTCTTGTTCTTGTTTCAATGATTCCCCTCTTGAGAGGGGTGACCGCTTTAGCGGTCGGGGTGTGTTCACTCGTGCAACGGACACACTCCTTCTGCTTCCCCTCTCCCTCGCACACATGCACCACACAGAAGGGAATGTGTTGTGCAGTGTTTTTTTTGCGCACGAAAAGATTCCCCTCTTGAGAGGGGTGTCCCGATGAACGTAGTGAGTCCGGACGGGGTTGCCGTATGGCTCTTTTACACACACCCCTAAATTCCCTCTCTCTCACGCTAATGCTTCCGCACGGAGGAGACTTTTTGAATGCTGCGTTCATTCCCATGAATCCATTCACGAATCGTCTTGAGGACTTCGTCCATTCTGAATTTCACCTTGCCGAACGATTCCCCTCGTGAGAGGGGGTGTGCCGTATGGCTCTGATTTCACACTCCTCCGTCCCCCCTCTTTCACAGTCCATCGCACAAAGGGGAGTGTGCTGTTCCAAGTTTTTGTAGTGCTATGTTTTCGTGCTGCGTCTCATGTTTGCACAATTGCTTCTTTCAAAATCCGAACAGCTGTCTGATCATCATGCCGGCGAATAGCGCCACGATAAGGCTGGCAGATGTACCCAGGATGTAGTACTCAGAAAACTGTTTGTCTTCCAGTTCTTTGAAGCGCGCAATAGACTTTGCTGTGAGCGCAAACGCCAATGCCGTGAAGCTTCCTGTAAGAACGAATGTAAGCGCAACAATACGTTCCAGGACGCCGATCCATTCACCCACATTCTCCTCGTTGTCGTTGCCACTTTCCTTGTTCAGCTTTGTTGTAACGGCGGTATACAAACCCGGGAACTTGTCGAGTATCCCGCGCACGATTCTCGTCCCGCCATCTATCACGAAGAGATAGGCTGACATAATAAGCAAGATCATTAACCACTTCTCACTCCCGGTGGATGAGTGGAAAACAACTGCCCAAAGCATGTTCTCTTCGAAATCCATGTACCACTGGTTTGGAATGATTGGCAGAGTAAATTTCCAGGTCAAGACCAAGAGAACGGCGAACAATATCTGCTTGGCGATGAACAACTCCAAAGCCCGACCTTTGGTTGGCTGGTTGAGTCTGCCGCAAATGAATTCATACAAACCGTACAGCATGGCAAAAACGGCATAGAATCCGGCCAGCTTTACCGACAGGAATCCTGACGTACCGATAAGCAGGATACAAAGAAGGACAAAAGTCTGGAGTGCCAGTCCCCGACGAGCAAGGAATGCCCTTCTGATCAGGAATTCAAACAACGCATAGACGCAAAGCAGCGTTGCCAGGTATGAGGGGTCCGTATCCATTGGTACCGCGAGCTTTGAAAAGGTGATGTTTTGTGATATAACCTTATAAGGTTATATTCTTAATTATAACCCATAAAGGTTATGTTCGTATTTGCCGGCGACGAAAGAACTCGTGCAAGGCGTTCTCCGCTTCAGTCATGTTCCGGAGGGTGGAAACGACCTTGGACACGGCGGGCTGGCTGATCCTCAGCCGATTCGCAACGGCCTCCTGTCCATCAAGCTCCTTCAACAGTTGCGCGATCTGTTTCTGGCGCGCCGTGAGTCGATGCCACTCACCCTCAAGCAAACCAACGAGCGCGTTGGTAATGTCCAGTGTTTGAGAGTCGAAACTGTAGAGGACTTCCCGCTTGGATTTCTTGGCCTCGTTCAGTGCAGCCCTGGCCCGGTGAAACGCTTCGCCGTCCATTCCCAGTGCATCCTTCTTCACCGGTGTGGAGAGTGCGCCGACGCCAACTCCGAAGGAGAAAGAGATCGGCTCCATCAGATCCTGAAACCGGCGCACAAGCCGGTAACTCTCCGTCGGAGAAATCAGCAACCCCTGGAATTCGTCACCAAGAGTAAGGAGAAATTTGGAAGCAACTTCGGGCCTGTATTCCACGTTGACTTTTTCAATGGCCGCGGCAAATTTTCGCTGCACCGAAGCTCTTCTGGGGAGCGAGCGGGACTTCCTGATATCACCGATAATTGCACAGTACTGTTTTGATGTCATAAGTGGTCCTGATTTTACTGGTCACCAACTCCTGCGGGCATAGCCCAAAAAGGTGAATGTGTCAGCCCGTGCTGTTCCATCTGCAATTGCCGGGTGAGCTCTTTCGGCGCTGGGTTG
>DASWHW010000159.1:0-11373 GCA_036397975.1 Bacteroidota bacterium | reverse complement strand
GTACCGGCGATGTCTTGTTTGCTACATCGTACATGGAAAACGTATGCCGATTTCCCTCTGCAACCCAGACGGTATCATTCCGGCCAAACACATCGTGGATTTCGGTGGTGGTGACAGAGCCAACCTCCACTGGATTTTCCGGATCGGCAAGACTGACGATCGTGAAGCCGCTGTAGTTCTGACGGCAGATGTAAGCGTGGGCACTCGCCGTGTCGATGGAGAAATTGTGAGAGCGTATATTTGTCCCGGCAAAAAAAGACCGGACGAACCGGACGCTGTCGGGCAGAGGGCTCATGTCGATAACCATCATCCCCTGGTTTGTCCCTGTCATCTCGGCGACCGCGTATGCGTAATTCCTGTACGTCTTGATGTCCCGGTGTTTGTACGGGAAATCTCCCGTTGTCGGCCCGGGGACGACGGTGATGACTTCCATCGTGCTGGCTTTGACGACGGCAATGCCCGCATTCACTCCCATCAGAGCGTACTCGGTTCCATCAGGCGCAGTGTATCCCCAGCAATCCGACCCGCCGGTCGTGTCGCTGCCAAATGCCAGTGAAGGGAAGTGAATGCGGCCGAGCATTTCTATCGATTGCTGTGAAAGGGCGGTCGAGAAAAAAGCTGTGCAAGCGACAATGATGCTGAGTGCTTTCATGATGTACCTCGAAGGTTGTGCATGGTGCCGGATTGTTCCTGGATAAAAAGCAACACTACAATTGTCGTTGGATTGATTGCTCAGAAACAGGTTACGGAAAGGGGAGTTCTCTAGGATTGCTGTCAACACCCACACCTCTCTCTGAGATTGGAACTTGGTGCATTCTACGAAGCTTTCCGGGTCAAAACAACATTGAAATTTGTAACATGCTGCCAATGACCGAGCAACCAAGACGACAATGTCACTCCACGCCTTAGCCTCGGAGTCTGATCTGCAACACAAGGAGATATGTACGCTTCTGGATTTGCTTGATTGTGGTCGTGCATGTCCATTCCCTGTCATCGAAGTCCTTTCGTGTCCAGGTTGCGGCATACGTGGTATCCGTTTCTTTTTTCTGAAGATTCTTCCAATTGTGCATTTGGGCCATTTCCGGAATCTGGGAATAAAACTCTTTGAAGGATTCCTGTCTTTCGACTTCGTATTCTGCCACCCATTGCGTTTCATCGCCTTCGTATTTGAGAACCATTGCTCTGAGAGGCGGATTAAAATCAACGAACGGTGCGAGCCAGTTGTCCGCAAGTTTCGCCCGAACGTATTTATATTCCTTATCCCAATCGTATTCAATGTTGTTGGCAACTTCCCGGGCTTTTGGAATCCCATAGATTTTCGAGACGAGATAGAGCGCACCATCAATCCCCGAAACATAAGAACCGCAGGTGATGATCTTGCCGTTATCGACGAAGCGTTTATCAGTCACTACCTTTGCATTTTTGGCATGTGCTTGAAGGTGATCGATAAGCGGACCATAGGACGTGATGGTCTTTCCATCGAGGAGTCCCGCATCGTACACAGGCGTAACACCCCCGCAGACAGTCAGAATGTGTTCGACTTTTTCAGCCCGTTCTCTAATCCAGTGAATGATGACCGTGTCATTATCGAAAGAAGAGGGGACGACCAGGATGTCAAATTCAGGCGCATTGTCGATTGAATAGTTGGGAATGAGTTGCATGTTCGACGCCAGCTTAATTGTATTCAAGGTTTTTCCGATGGTGAACACTTTCATTCTTGCCTGCCCAAGAACCTCGTACGCCCCGGCGTAATCAAGAGGCAGAGTCCCATCAGAAACCAGAAAGGCGGCCCGTTTTGACTGGGCTTGCCCGGCCGCATTTATTGCAAGAACAAGTAGTGAGATGACGATAAAAGGCTTCATAGTTTTCCTCTCAAAGTTTTTTCTTAGATGCCGGCAAATGAAAAAAGGTTTGACGTCATGATCACGGCTTGCCCGCGAGACCCGCTCGACCGGAGTTGCAGCGGTCCCCCTGACTTTCAATATCTGTTCTGTTTAGGCGTAGGCGGCAGCCCGTTGCTACCTTTTCAAAACCGATCGGATTGATTCGATGAGCGTCTGTGTTTGCAGGACTGCCTCTCGTACATCATCTTCGGTGATGGTTGTGTCAAGGGTAAATGGATAGCGTTCGATGTAGTAGAATGCGGTGATTCTCTGCAGGATGTGTCGATATTGCTCAAAAGAGGGATCGTACGTCAAGGCTTCATTCAGCAGCGGTTCGAGGTCGTGAATGCGCTGGAGTTTCCATCCCCGGGAGAGCAAGAATGCTTTCAGGAACTTTTCAAGAGCTTGTTGAAGGTAGAATCCTGCGGCTTCAGGATCATTGGCCTTCAGCAGGTAATCAACACGAGCATAGTCTTTGTTCGCAATTCGAAGCCAGTCAGCAGGATACTGGGATTCCTTACGAGGCATAGAGCACTCGCCCATTTTGAAAGACTTGGCTCAAGAACTGGTCTCCCCGTGCGAGGCGTTCCGAAACTTCCTTTGGCGTCAGAACGACTGTTTCCAAAGCAATCTTCCGGCTGGGATCAGAGAGAATGCGTCGGACGGTAGACCAGCGATCGAGGAATCGCTCCCCTGTATCCTTTACGATGAGCAGATCGAGATCGCTGTCCTGCTTCGCTGATCCGTCGGCATACGAACCGAAGAGGATGATCTTCTGAGGATTGTAATGAGCTCGAAGTTTCTGGACAATCTGATCGGTGAGCTGCTTGAGTTCTGCGGTTCCCATTGGGACGTGCCTCCTTGACTCTAATGTAGCAAATTCCCGGGGCCGCCGCTTGCGCCTGCTATGCCCAAAGTCAACAGTGAGTGATAGTCGAGTACGAACTCCAGCCAGAAAGCTATTCGTGGTCCCCGCCGTTGCGAAGCCACAGGTAATCAATTCGAGGTGTCCAATACTCAAAGAGGTGAAAACTAACGTACATGGTCCCCGCACAGCGGAGGGATGCTAACATAACTTACGACGAGCCTGCCCGGCAAATTAGAACAGGTCCCACATTCGCGGTGGTTCTGATGCACCGCCCAGCCGTTCTAAACGTCAATTCCGTGGGGCGTAGAACATAATCCCGACGCCCAACAGGGCAATCGTCGACCCGATGATATCGTACTGATCCGGTGCGATGTTGTCAACTTTCCAACCCCAGAGAAGAGACATCACGATGAAAACACCTCCGTAGGTCGCATATACTCTGCCGAAGTGGGCAGGCTGAAATGTTGCGACGATTCCATACAGTACAAGGATCACACCTCCTAACAAGCCATACCAGCTCGGCTTATGCTCTCTGAGCCACTGCCAGATCAAATACCCGCCGCCGATTTCGCAGAGACCCGCAACAACAAACACACTGATGGTTTTCAGTACAAGCATTGGTTTATTCCTCTCCGTTACTTGAATGTATCAAAGCCTGCCTTCTTTGCAACGGCAGGGGAAAGAGCTCCGCCAATCTCGGCTTGAATGAATGGTTTGACACCATGAGGACCTGTCAGATGCAACCATTGTGAGCTTCCGCCTGGCTCGATGCGGAGTTCAAACCGGAAGAATGGGCAACACAATTTCTCTTTGGAAATAAACTCAACGGCAGTCAGCAACACTTCATCACTGTTTGGTAGATGGAAGGCATAACCATCTGAGAGTCCTGTGATGTCCGTGACGGATCGAAACAGCTTATGGATGACATCGGTATGGAGCTTCCGATCCTGAGGTGCGATTGCAGTCATATCGCAGGCAAAAACCACTTGGGCGTTGGTCATGGGCGGATTCGTGATTGTCGTACTCCTTCCTTTAGGCTGGGTGTTGTAGTTGGCGCTGTTATGCGTTCGTGCTCCGCCCCAATCTCTGTCGGTGCGAGTCCCTCACATCAGCCCCAGAAAATACCTGTCGGATCGGAATCGACTTCTCGGAGGAGGACCTGAATGTTTGTCGTTGGCTTTGCCTGATAATTGTGCCAGCGAGAATTTCGATCTGCACAGAACAACGACCATTTTCTAATCTTCTGATCGTATCGGAATTTTGCAATCGGAGACTTGATCCAATGATCGGGATTCTGCCAGTGTGGTCGTTCCTCAAAAAGGGTAATCGCATCGCCTCGAACGTCGAATCCCATCTTGACTTGGCGCCAAGCATGTTCAGGGACTCGTTTTGCACAGTACTCTGTGATGATGGGTTCGACTTCTTCCCGGACAGCCTTTGGCAATGGCATACGAGCTCAACCTGCCTTTCGAAATAGTCTCTCGAACAGTTCGTTTGCTCGTTTCGCACCTTCATCGGATAAGACAACAGACTTTGCTTTGCTTCGTGGGTTACTGATTATCCCTTTTTCATGAAGTCGATTCAAAGCATCCCAATCGTGTCCTTTCCACGCACGAGAAACGCCTCCTTCGGTAAAGCTCGTCAAATGAAGAAGGGCGAGCACCGTTTCGTCGATCTTATCGTAATCTATTTCCATTTCTGATTCCCTTCATTTTAACCGCGGCGCGTTGTACGCAGCGCGGCCCGTTTATTTCGTCTTCCTCAGCTCTCTTATTGTCCGATAAATCTTGCCGTTGCGAAGGTACTGACCGGCATGGAAATCAGCCTCCAGATCACCTGCCGCATTCTTGAAAGTTCGCATGCCGGCAAGCACTTCGTCGTAGGTTGAGGTCGTCTGCTTCGATTGATTAGTCGATGGAGAGAAGAGTAAACCTACGACAATCAGAACATGAAAGAATAGCTGAGATGTCATTTGCATGGTCTCCGGCGAATGGTTCGTAATACGATCAGGGCTGGGTTTCGCCTAACGTTTTGCGGGTTTAAGAAGTGGCGGATTAAATGCTCGTCACCGTCCTCGCTACAAAAGTAAATAATTGCCCACACTTTCAATTTGCTCGTCCCCCGCCATTTATTAAACCCGCTGTTACAAGCATACCCTTCTGTCCGTTGTTATGAAAGAGCAAAGTCCACTGCTGCTTTTGAGTGAATTACTGTCGTGTCAAAAACTGTTATACTGCTGTCCGCTTGACTTATTAGCAAGGCAATTTCTGTGCAGCCGAAAATTACTCCGTTTGCTCCGTTTGCTTTTAATTTGTCAATGATATCCACGTATTTTGTCTTTGACTCCTCTTTGAAAATTCCTTTTGTCAATTCGTTGAAAATAGAAGCGTGAATAAAATCTCTATCAGCATTGTCGGGAACAATGGTTTCAATGCCGAAATTTGTCAAGCGGTCTTTGAAGAAAGAATTTTCCATTGTAAATTTTGTTCCCAGCAGTCCGACTTTAACCTTTTTTTGTCGAACGATTTCTTTCGCTGTTTCTTCTGCGATATGAAGTAGAGGAATTGTTATTTTTTTTCTGACTGTGTCAGCCACAAGATGCGGTGTGTTTGTTGCCATTACAATACAGTCCGCTCCAGCAGTTTGTAATTTAAGAGCAATGTCTGTCAGCATTCGCTCAATTTTGTCCCAGTCGTTTTTTTCTTGTAATACGTTGAAGTCGTTGAAGTCAACCGAATAAAGTAGCAGTCTGGCAGAATGTGAGTCACCAAGTTGTTGGTTAGTTAGTTGATTAATTGTCCGATAATAAACTGCAGTAGAAAACCAACTTAGTCCACCTATAATTCCTAATGTCTTCATGTGCTATGGTGTCGTTTTAAATGCCATTTATACTTTGCCTTTGTTGGAGGGTTCTTTTAATTGGTCGTTAAAGTAGCAGATTGTCCGCTAAGTAGTTTCCAGCCGTCTTTTCGTTTAATAACGGTTCCTGATTCAATAATTTGCACTGATGATTTAACTCCTGATGTGTCAATCATAGTACCTGATACTATTCCTGAATAAGTCGCTATTTGAGCAGAGAGTGGAAATATTTGCAATGTATCCCAATGGAATTCAATTTTCCTAAAAGCTGCTGCATTTTTCTCTAAATTTGCCTTTACCGAATCATATGAAAGAGCACAGTTTTGCCCGGGAGGAACCCAAAAGAAATCATCCGAATTGTCTAAGTATTTGAATTCGGAAGTTAAGCCCGTTGATTTAATATCGTTGTGATAATTGTCGAACATCTTTTTAATTTCGGTAATCACCGCTTGTTTGTTAAATTCATTTCCTTTTTCCTGCTCCTGTATACATGAAAACAGAAAAGTGATAATTGCAAGTGTCCAAAAATATTTCGCGTTCATCATTTTTTGATTGTTATGCCCCGTTTGTTGGAGCGAATTTATAAAGTTTCATCTGCTGCTATGTTGTTTTTAGGGTTGCTTGTAACGTTTAGTGGCCACGCTCAACGAGTCAACGTCAAGCGCGCTCTCTCGTTGAGTCGTTGACCCTGCCTGCTCAACGAGGCGATCTATCCAACGATTCTACGAATCCCTACGGGTCTTCTCTACGGGATCGTAGATCGACCCTGTAGGGTCGTAGACTATCGAGTCGACAGACTCCCTACGGGTCTTCGACCTCGTAGAGGATCGTAGATCGTAGAGCATAAATGTGCGAGCCGATGAACGAACAATATTTGTAGAGCATAAGAGCTAACTGAGCCTCAACAAATGAGAGAGTGACGTGCTTGCGGTTGTTATACGGCGTTTGGGCGGTGAATCAGATCAAATGGTTTTGAGCCAACGGAGGTCTCTGCTGATGACTAGCTCAGTCTTTTCGGCGTGATGAGTACCTTTCATTGGAATCTCTGCAATCTGAAACCCGCTTGCTGATGCTAGCTTTCTGATTTCATCTGCGTTGTCATACGTGATCAGGAAGGAACCTTGGAGGGTTGATGCAATACGGAAGAGTTCAGCGTGATCAACGTCGGGATAGCGGTAGAGTCTCCTTCCGGCTATTGTGTACGGCGGATCAATGAAGAACAAAGCATCAGGTCGATGAGCATTGTCTCTGAGAACCTGAAAGCCGTCACCTTGAACAAAGTTCACTTTCGTTTTGTAATTCTGGATGTCGATGATGCGGCTTCGGAGGGTTTCTGGATACCAACGAGAAAGAAGACCCTTGCCATTCTCCCCGTGTTTGAGTAGGCCAGCACCGTTGGCAAGAATTCCTCCGTGACTCATTCGGTTCTTGAGCAGTACTGCAAAAGCTCTGTCTCGCAAGCAGGATGGGCTTGCTGCAAGGACTGATTCAACGTTGGATTTTGTGACTGTGAATGCAACGATCTTGTCGCCAAGCCATTGGGCATCGTTACTGAGGAGTGTCTGCCAAACAGCGGCGACATCTTCGTCGAGTTCTACCATCAAGGCTTGCTTCACTCGCTTCTCAGCAACTGCGGTGAGACTAACGATCCCGCCGCCAGCAAATGGTTCAATCAGTTCCTTATTTTGGGAGTTGGTCGAGCCAAGCCATTGGCGGACGTAAGGAATGAGCCACGTCTTGCCACCCGGATATCTGAACGGACTCCGTTGTGGAACGGAAGAAACGTTTATGACTTTTGGTTTTGCCGTCCCGAAAAGAACCAACTGCTCCTTCACTTGAACTTTGTTAGGTGAGCGTGAGGTCCGTGAGCGTTGGTGCATCTGGGGGATTGCCTTCGAGCTTCTCATCTAGTTTCTGTTGTAGTACGTCAATGAAATCATCAATCTTGCCTGGGTCAGCGGTTGTTATCTGTTTAAGCGCAGGTTGGAACTCAGTGTAAACGATTCGATTCTGTGTGAGCTTGAATCGGTTGTTTTTCTTGTCAAGTTTCAAGTCATACAGCAACCATGCAATGTCCGCTTTCGATTGTGGCGCTTCCCTGAGCTTTGGAAGTGTTTCAAAGAATGAGGTTTGCAAAGCAACGGCTTGTTTTTTATTCCATGCCTTGAGAATGCCACCCTTGTACAGCATTTGGGGTGCCAGACGTTTCCGGGATGAGGAGAGGAAATCGGGCTTGGGAAAATTGGGGCCGCTCCAAGTGAAGTCTGTTGAACGTTGGCGACCAGACATGAACCTCTCAAAAGGTCTGCGAACATTTCCTGAGATATATACGGCTTGAATCTCAAGTGAACCAAAGTCGAGAACCCGACCCCGCTCATCATAAGAAACAAGAACCAAGTCGATATTGCCAGCTGTGTTTCCGTCCTTGTCGTTTAGCCTCACCTCGGCAATCGACGTCCAAGAAGCGTCGGGTTTGAAGAAGAACTGAGCCGCATCTCCGGCGATGAGCCAGTCTTCTCGAAACCGAACTGGACACGTGATGATTGTCTGTCCACCCTCAAAGATGCTGCAAACTCCCAAAGGATCATTCGCCTTGTCCTTTGTGCAGGATGGAACTTTATTGTTGAAAGGACAGAGCTTGTTCTTTCGGTAACGCTCGGCCTCCGGTGTTCGGTTGTCAGTTGGAAATCCAAAGACTTCAGTCAGAGGGTTTGAATTCATGAGACACTTCTTCGAATTTGGTCAGAAATATCGATTTTCTTTTCTAAGATGCACAATGTTCAGCATATATACAATTTGACTCCTTCCGCCTAAATGCCGTATAACGTATCGCAGCACAACGAAACGGCGAACACCACCTTTTGTATCAAATGTGCGAGCCGTTTAGCGAACACAACTTTTCATGCCTCAAAAAACGAGTGAGCGAGTTGTGCTGCGTGTTATGCGCAGGCGGCCGTTCGTTCCTTTAACCAGTTGAGTTGTAACTTGATCTCTCGTCGATATTCTGTGTCGACTTGGGGTGGGGCTTTACTGATATACTCTTCAGCAAGTCGCCGTTTCTCAATCGGGCGTAAGTCTTTGAGATATTGAATGACCTCGCCCACGGTTGGCGCTTTGTTCTCTTGACCGTTGAATTTCGGTGGAAGATTTGTCCAGACGACGGCAGTAAGCTGATGGCTTTTGGCCCATTCGGAAATGATATCCACACACTCACCATTCGAGCCGCCGTCGGTCCAGAATCCAATGTGTTTGCCAATATTCTCGTCCTTTATTCCCTCACGTGAGGCAAGAGATTTCTTGGCTGCTTGAACATTGTCGGATGTCAAAATCGCCCAAAGTGTCCTGACGACGGGCCGATCCTTGACGATGACTAACGTGATTCTTCCGTCCCTTGATCGTCTGGCAAACTCGATCGGCAACAAAGGACCATCCTCAAACCATTTTCCTCTGATAGGAAGAACTCCTGGATTCCAAACCAAAGAGCCCCACCCCAAACAACCTATCTGCATCTGTTTCATTCTCCTTTATGTGTAGGCTGCTTGCGCACAACTACTGGCTAATTCCTAGCGTTTATTTCCCGAAGAGGGGGGTTGACGCTAGGCGTTATTCTCTCCTTAGGTGAACTCCTTATTTCAACAGGATCATCTTTTTCATGTTGGTGAAGCGTTGGCCATCGGTGCCGGTCGCGTCGATTCTGTAGAAGTAAATCCCGCTTGCGGCGCTTGCTCCCGAAGATCCTTCTCCCTTCCACGTTATGGAATGATAACCGGCAGGTTGCTCTCCATCGAAGAGACTCACCACTTCACGTCCGAGCAGGTCAAAGATCCGTATCTGCACCTTGCTCTGCTGTGGTATCCCGTAGCGTATTTGCGTTGCGGGATTGAAGGGATTCGGATAATTTTGATCGAGAACGAACGACATCGGCAACGCATCGGTCGATGGGGTTTCGACGCCCGTTACAATCTGGTCAAAATACCGGAAGCTGCGTACGATGAACGAATCTTGCCGCGCAGGCGTCATTCCCTCCAGACCAAAACCAAAATATGTTGCTCCCCAGCCTCCTGGTCCCTGCACGCGAACAGCGGCAACGTCCGTCGTGTCGCTTCCGGCAGGGTAGTAAAGCGATGGCACCACGGTGCCGATGCTTCCGCCAACCAGTTGGAGAATATCCATGGAAGTTTGAGCGTTCACTCCTCCAAGCGCAATGTAATTCACTCCGTTGCCGATGACGTCCCCGATGTAGCCGCGGACGAAGATTCCGGTTGGCGTTCCGTCAAAGCGAACTCCCAGGTATCCCTCAAGGAGGCTGTCCGAGACAGCGGAGAACTGCGCAATGTTCTGTCCGGTAATGATCGCCCTTCCGCCTCCGGAAAGATGACTCGTGACCACCTGACGTTCAGAGGTCGTCAGAGCGTTCGTCGAGTCGCTGCCTGTAAACCACAAGAGAACCGGCCTTTGCGTGAATGCGGAGAGAACCGCTGCCGGGGTTGTGCCGCTGTCGGCCACAGAAAAAGTGCGGCGTGGACGGTTAGTCCGGTCTATCGAATTCTGATAGGTCGTCTGAAACGATTGCCCGGCGTCATCATCGACAATCAGCACCTGTGCACGCGGTACGTCGATCGTTGTGTTCCCACCGGACGGAGAGAGGTATACACTTGCGATTTCAACCTCGTCAACATACGGGGAAGGAGGGACTACGCGGATACGGTAGTATTCCTTCGATGAGAGAGGAACAGAAAACGTTCCATTTGCGGCACTGTTGATTGCTGTCGTTAGACCATTTGGATCGCCGAAGCCGTAGAACTCGATACGAGTTGCAATGGGGGTGAGAGATGATGCATCGCGAATTGTCCCGCTGAGATTCGCTATTGGAGTCGGTTGCTGCACGAAGTTCTGGATGATCGTTTCAGTTTGTCCGATTCCACCGGGAGGAGCAAACTGGATATGCGCGGAATCCCGTTCGTAGCCAAAGTCATCGTAGAAAACATCAAATGACTGGTTGATGACAATCGTCGAATAGAGTCCACTGTTGTCGCTGCGAATCGTATCGAGCAGGTAGCCGCTTCGGTTGTACCGCGTGCCGATAGGATTTTCCACCGGGCCGACAAAGGATGCATACGTACCGCTGAAGTACAATGGAGCATCCACCACAGGTACCGCTCCGTTCATTACGTTCCCCTGGAGTCTCCACGTCGGATACAGAACACTCACTCCGATAACATCTTCGGGATGGAGTGAACGTTTTGTTGTATCGCCCGAAGAAGATGAGAACCACATTGTGGCGGCCTGCACCTGTGGCCCGCATCCGGACGATGCGCCTCCGGGCAGACCTGTGTGATCGAGTCCAAGATGATGGCCAAACTCGTGCGTCATCACGCTCTGCAAATCCTGCTGGCCGGGCGCGCCGGTAGGGCTGGGAGGAAAATCTCTCGCGTTCCAGATAAGGTCGGACTCAACCGCATGATATCCTCCCGCGGTGGAAGTGAACGTGGATGAGAAAGCTATGGTGTTTGTCGGCTGTGGAAAGTTAATTCCGGCAAGATCAAAGAACACCAGCTTAATTCCATCCTGCGCCACATCGCTGGCAGTGGTATTCGTCCCGCGTGTGAACTCCCAGTATGATGATGGAAGATTGTTCCAGGACATATGTGATGCTTCAATGCCTGCAATATAGTTGGATGGCGTGGAAGTGTGTAATTGATAGACGAAGGGAATAGCGCTGTCGAAATAGATTCTCCGTACCCCGGCTGAATTGGTTATCAG
>DASWHW010000158.1:0-3147 GCA_036397975.1 Bacteroidota bacterium | reverse complement strand
GGAGTTTCTCCCACCGATGCCAATATTGTTCTCGTCGGCGGCGTAACACTCTGGAGAACATCGAACGGCGGAACAAACTGGACACAAATCACGAGCGGGAGTATTCATGTCGACCACCACGCAATCTCCTGGAAAAGCGATGGGACTGCTGTCTGGAATGGCAACGACGGTGGATTCTTCTATTCCGCGGACGCAGGGGTGACGTGGTCATCGGCTGGAAACCTCATGCCGATTACACAATACGTGAATATCGATGTAGACCAAAACGATGCCCGCATCTTCGGAGGGGGTTCGCAGGACAATGGAATTTCTCTTTCCGTCAACAGCGGAACAAACTGGGACTTCGTTCTTGGCGGAGATGGTGGTGGCGTTGCAATGGATGTTGCGGCAGGCAACCCCGGGCGCTTCTGGATTACCAATGGGGTCTACGGCGGCAGCTGGGCCTTCCGTCGATTACAATCCACTAATAATGGCTCGAACTTCTCTTTCAACGACAACGGGATCGATCCCTCAGGCCAGTGGTACCATAAGATCAGACACGACCGGGTTGCTCCGGTCTATCTCTACAATCATTCTGATGGATATGTGTACGAAAGCACTGATTTTGGGAGCAATTGGGTCAAGAAAAATGCAACAGTATTCCCAGCGACTGTTTCAAATCTCCACGTATCGCAATGGGGATCGGGAGGGGCTGTCCTCTATGCTAGTCTCAATGGTGCAACAACGGGTCAACGGCTCCATGTGTTTGACAACGGAACCTGGTTTGAGAGATCAGCCGGTTTGACAACCGGACTCAGCGTACGCGGCGTTGGAACGCATCGGACAGACCGCGAAAAAGCTTATGCAATGATGAACGGCTTTAGTTCCGGGAACAAAATCTTCAAAACTACTAACAGAGGTCAGAACTGGACAAACATCTCCAGCAACCTGCCCAATGTTGCAATGGGTGATTTGATTCCTCATCCGACCGACGATAATAAGCTCTACCTCGGAACGGAAATGGGCTGTTATCGTACGACCAATGCTGGCGCATCCTGGCACCGTTGGAATAATGGAATGCCGGAAGCGAATATCATCACTGAGTTCAAGTATATCGACAGCCTGTCAAGTGTCGGTCGTTTCTATATTGTTGCGGGTTCGTACGGACGCGGCATGTGGACGCGTGAAGTCTCTGGTGACGACCCGGTAAGCGTGAGCGAAAGCGGATCAATTCCAACTGCTTTTGAATTGGAGCAGAACTTCCCGAACCCATTTAATCCAACGACGACCATTTCGTATTCTCTCCCTGCGTCGGATCGAGTGGAGATTAAGGTGTATGATGTGAGAGGCAGGGAAGTGGCAACATTAGTTGATGATATTCGGGAAGCGGGAAAACATAATGTGCAATTCGATGCAGCACACATTTCCTCAGGAGTCTATTTCTATCGTATCCAGACTTCGAAATTTTCCGAGGCCAAGAAAATGACATTGCTGAAGTAAGTCGGGTATCCACGTGATGTTTGTAATGCGCCCCGACGAATCATCGGGGCGTTTTTGTTTCTGCAGTGACCGTGTCTCACGATCAAATCGGACTTGTCACTCTGACTTAGAGAACCAAACCAAAAAATACCTGAGAATTCTCTTGACCAGCCTCGTTTCATAGCGTATATTGCTTGCGAGGTTCGCAACATTCCTGAGGCACTCATGCCAGACAATAGACGCTCGCTCCTGCCCCCCCCCCCGAAAATTGCGGATAGTAGTTCTTGCCACTGTTAGTTCCTTGCTTCTCCTGCATCTGCCGGTTCGCGCACAGGTTTCCATCAAAGATACGGTTGTGATCTCGGCGGGCCGAAGTCTCGAGCCGGTTGAAGTACTGTTGTCGCCTTCCAGTGAGGTTGTTTACGTCGCAAGTGATTCGGGAATCCTTGCCGGACAGATCGAGCTCGCGCGTAAGTATGTTCCTATCGGCTCCGCCTCGCTTTCTATCATGCTGAATGATACCACAGTGTTGCTTGAAGCAACGGACTACGTAGACCGCTACTTGAGTTGGCAGTCCGTACAGTTTCGCTGCAACGACCCCGGGACGCCGATTTACTACATGGAATACCATGCGTTATCGGCGTCGGGACACGCTCTGAGGTTCTTTTTGCCGGAGGTTCATGTTGGGGACACATTACGATTCCTGTACAGGGGGAGTATTCCTGCCACAGAGGTGGTGGGCAACACCGTGAGGATGAAACTGGGTGACTCCTGCTACTTCTACTATGAAGGGGAGTTGCAGGAGAAGGAGGTGTGTGAAGTACAACTGAGCATGCTCAACTCGGCATTTGCCGGCTATATTGTTCAGTCGGAGCAAGACACAATAGCAGTCGGCGATGTGTCACGATTGACGGTAGCCGCGGTGGATTCTGCCGGTGTCGAAGTTCCGATGGATTCGACGACACTATTGAGCTACACCATCACCCCGGACTCTCTGGGGAAGTTCATCAAGGCAACAGGCGATACCGTATCGTCACCGCTTCCAGACGTGCTTTATGCGGATGCACGGGCGGGAAGGATCCAGTTCCTTGCTCATGGTACGATGCCCGATTCTCTCCAACCCGTGGTGATTGAAGCAGTGCAGACGAACGATACAACCAAAAGGGGTGCGGACACAATTTACGTACGGCCAGCTAAAGACTCGCTCAGGATACAAATTCCATCACCGAAACGGATTTGGCCAACCTTGCCCAGTGGAAAATCGGGGGGTAACCCGGGTAACAGAAACAGGCTTGATTCAATCCTCGTTCGAGTTCTTCGAGGGGCACAGCCAGTAGCTATGGAGAGTGTGCTGGTCAAAACCAAGTTCATTCAGAACACGGGAGGGCACGACCATGATGATGAGCCTCCGGACAGTTTGATGGGGACTTTGCGTGACCTTGCCAGTACTCTATCAAAAAAAGGGGAGATCCGGTTGCGAACGAATGACAGCGGAAATGTTTGGATTCGATACACGGCGCCCTTATTCAGCGGGCAAATCCAGTTCATTGCACGGAGCATTGCTGACACTACTATTATGGCAGTGGATACTCTGATTGTGAAAGTACTTGGGTTGGACTCGCTCGCAAATAGCCAATACTACGTCAAGGTCGGCGCTCCGCAAAACTATTGGGGGACGAATGACTCGTG
>DASWHW010000157.1:0-28443 GCA_036397975.1 Bacteroidota bacterium | reverse complement strand
TTCCCATTTCTATTCCAATCATGCGCTCAACACTGGGAGAGTGGTTTCACATCGGTCGTCGTTTTCCTTTCCGCGCTCTAACACCTCCCCTCCTCCGCGAGAGAGGGGTGGTGGTTTCACATGGCTCGTCGACACCTCCCGTCCGCCACTGTCCCACCACCACACGCTGTCATAGACCCCTCTTGTATTCTCCCCTTAAGAAGAAGGGAAGAGAAATTGTGTGTGGTGGTGGAACCTGGTTTTCCTTTCCCGCGATTTGACACCTCCCCTCCTCCGCGAGGAGGGGGCAGGGGGGTGGTGGCCAATGCTGCATCGCCCTGCCACTGTCCCCAACCTTTGGCGGGACCGGTCCGACGGCTCCGGGAGAAATCCCGGGGCCGTTTCTGTTTTCTGTATGGTCACCGGCGCCGACCATTTTGTGTCGTCAACAGAATGATCTCAACTTCAGATTGTTCTAAACTCCACGCCCACATCTTTCATTTGTAGCACGGTATTAGTTTTCAGTTGGTCATTCCCCGCAAACAAGCGGTTGAGACAAATAACTCGTTGAGGTTTCCTAGCGAGAACGGACCTAATTGCTTCGTGTGTGACCAGAGTGGCCTACGAAAAGCTATAGGAAAAAACAGAGACATGCAATTTGACTAACCTCGCTGTCCTTGATACAACTTTCCTTCGAGAATCTCACGGATAAATAAAAATCCCTACCATGTCTGTGGTAAGGACATTTGAGATTGACACTCAAGGGGCATATATTAACGCACCTCAAATCAAGAACTCATGACCAAAACTTCGTCTCCTTCTTCGATGCGTCGATATGCATTCGGAGTAATTACGGCACTTATCCCGTTGCTCATCTTCGTGAGTGCTGAGATCATCCTGCGGCTCACCAATTACGCTGGAGACCAGGATCTGGTGATCCACAAGACGATTGGAGGAAAGCATTTTAACGCCATCAACAGATACGTCGCTAAGAAGTACTTCGCGCAATCCAACACGATAGTCCCGGAACCATCGGAAGATCTTTTTGAAGTGAAGAAATCACCAAAGACAAAGAGAATCTTTTGCCTTGGTGAATCCACGATGGCGGGGTTTCCGTATGATTTCAACGCAACAGCACCCGGATTCTTGCGCGATCGGCTTACACTGCTTCTCCCAGAGTATAAAGTTGAAGTCATCAATGCTGGCTTATCCGCGGTTGGGACTTTCGTGGTTGATGATTTCATGCGTGAGTTGCTCGCATACGAACCCGATCTCTTCGTCGTGTACGTTGGGCACAATGAATTCTACGGCGCGTATGGAGTGGGATCGCAGGTAGCGGTTGCAGGTCCCGTCTGGATGACACGGTTGACCATCGGGCTCCTTCGAACGAAGGTCTTCCTGGCCTTGAGAAATCTGTATGCTTCTGTCTTTCATTCGAGCACTGAACAGAAAGATGGTACCTTGATGGGCCAAATGGTCGGGCAGAGAGGAATACCATTCAATTCCGAAATGTACCGAAGGACGCGCCAGATTTATGAAGAGAACCTGGAATCAATTATCTCCCGGGCACGGTCCGCGGGCGTCCCGGTTATATTCAGTGCCCTGGTGAGCAATGTTCTGACGCAGGAACCATTTCAAAGCGTTTTCGACACGGCAACTTCATCGACGTCACAGGGGGCTTGGGAACAATCACTTCACCTTGGGGATAGTCTTTCCGCGGTGGATAAGATGTCAGAAGCAGTTGCCGCGTTCCTGCAGTCAACGATAATCGATACGCTGAATGCGACAGCATTTTTCAAGCTGGGAAAGACGTTCTACGATGTTGGTCAATACGATGCCGCACGCACAACACTGACGAGAGCCAAGGACCTTGACGCTCTCAGGTTTCGGGCAACGGAGGATTTTCAACAGCTGTTGGCAAGCGTGAGTGAACGAAATGGAGTTTCTCTTTCATCGGTCGATTCTGTGTTTTCGACAAACTCACCGCACGGCATTATCGGTAACGAGTTAATTCTTGAACATCTTCATCCGAACATCAGCGGATATTTCCTGATGGCAAAAACGTTTTCACAGACAATCCGCAGACAGAGCTTGCTTGTTTCAGATTGGGGGAAGAGGCCAGACGTGCCGGATGATGAAGTGTGGAAGGTCTCTGCTGTGACAGAATTCGATAGCTTGCTGGGAGCGATCAAATTGGATCTCCTGAAACATCGCTGGCCATTCACGACTGAGAATTCCACCTCCTCGTTCAGACCCGCAAACGATCTCGAGCGCATCGTCTTCTCATATGCGCAAGGCACAATTGCTTGGTCTGATGCTCGATATCGTGCCGCAGATTATTTTGCCAAGAATAGCGTATACGAGAAAGCCCGACGGGAATGCGAAGCCGTTGCGAAGGTCCTTCCCTTCAGTTATCAACCAGTCCTAAGAATTGCCGATTACTATCGGGCAGAAATGAAAAACGAGGAAGCAAAGACTGCGTATACCCGGTGCTTCAAGACGGAGGACAATCCCTACGCACGGATGAAGCTTGCGATTATCCTTCTTGAGGAGGAAAACGCCAAGGCAGCCTCAGAACAAATTGAAGCAGCCTTTGTATCAGAACAAAAAACAAGCTACAAGCTCCCCATTGCAGCAGCTTCCTCTGCCCGCTATTTGCTTGGCGTTGCCTATGCGAAACAAAATGATCTTCTGCTTGCGCGACAGAATCTCGAACGCGCGATTGCGATTGACCCAAACAATGCCGATGCGCAGCAACTCCTGAAGCAATTGCCTCGCTAAACATCCGCATCTGACGGCAAAAAAAAAGGCGAGACCATCCTCGGCCTCGCCTTTTTACCTCGCGCTGACAGGATATTACTTCAGCAACATCATTTTCTTCACTTGCGAGAAGTTGCCAG
Organism: Bacteroidota bacterium; assembly: GCA_036397975.1. Taxonomy (GTDB): domain Bacteria; phylum Bacteroidota; class Ignavibacteria; order UBA10030; family UBA6906; genus SZUA-287. The sequence continues at coordinate 25,564 of DASWHW010000157.1, read as the reverse complement.
CTTCGAGTCTGTAGAAATAGACTCCTGTTGGCATCTTCGCCGCCTCAAAGAGAGCAATGTAATTACCGGCGGGTTGAACTCCGTCAACCAATGAAGCGACCTGTTGACCCAGCACGTTGAAGACCTTCAACGATACGCGCGACTCAACCGGAATTGCATAGTTAATGCGTGTGGCCGGGTTGAATGGGTTCGGATAATTCTGCGACAAGTCGTATACCAGAGGTACACCATTTCCGACCTCGATAATATCCGTCGTGAACGGCGGAGCTTCCGCTGGCATCGGGGGATTCTTCTGCCATAGGTCCGTAGGCGCACTGTACGAAGCCGGCCATGAGTTCGGACCAAGAGGCTGAATAAATCGGCTGCGATATGGATTAGCGGCACCGAGACCACCGCCTTCATTCACTTCACTTCCACCTGGTTGGTTGTACCGGTAGAAGTACATCATGGTGTAATGGGTTGGCCCCTTCACTTTGAAGTTCGCAACGAAAATACTGTCGCTGCCTGAGTTCCGGGTCATCGTGAGCGGATTCGGGAATGCAGTTTGAACATTTGTTTGTACCGAACGCCACAGCGCATCCCAGAAAAAGACTTTCACCGTATCTGTGGCAATGTCAAATGGCACGGAGTACTGCGTCGCAGGGGCCATGTTGACTTTCAACGTCACGTTCACCGAATCACCGGCGCCTAATAATCCAGCGGGATTGACATCCGCATAAAAGAATGGATCGGTCGTCTGGTTCGACGCACCTGTGAGGTTATAGATCCGGTTCCCGTCACCTTGTGTTGCCGGATGCTCATAATTAAAACCATCCATATCACTGGCGTAACCGGGGAATCTGGCAACTGCACTTGCGGAGTCGAGGTCCATGTAGAACTTGTGTTGCATCATGTCACCGATTGTGCCGTTATAGCCACCGAGAACATGCTCGTACAGACTTGGGTTGAAGATATTCGGGGTCATCGGATTTCCATTCCCCCATCCCTGAAATGCACCACGCACCTGCATCGAATCACCTAATGTCGGATTGAACCAACCAAGAGTCTCGAATGCCGCCATGTTGATATTCCAGAGAATATTTGCCGTGACCGGTGTATTGACGACGGAGTCATAATTAAAGTACGCTACTGGCACCGTACCACCGCCAATTGGCACCGTATATTCTCGATTGCCTCCATCCTCCCAGTCTTGACCGCGAGCAGGTATCTTTAAGAATTTATACTGCAATAGCTGATTCTCAAGAAGAGAAATCGTCTTTGTATAAACACTATCTCCGTCGCCATCCGAAAGAGTATCGGTCGAATTTCCCCAATCGTTAAAGCTCCCGGCGACACGAACGTAGTCACCGGAGCCTGGCAAGAACGTGTCTTCCAGCATCTTTACACGCATATTGACCTGGAATGTGACCGGAGCATTGACCGGTGGCGTATAAACGGAGTCATAATCGAAATACACAGTTGGAACCGTTTGTGCGCCGGACACAACGGTGTAATTCCTGTTGTTTCCGCCTTCCCAATCCGAACCGCCTCTCAGGGTTTTGAGGAACTTGTAATCGATGCTTCCTGTCGCGATCGATCGTGTGAAAGTGTAAATGCTGTCCCCATCACCATCCGAAAGAGTATCGGTTGAGTTCCCCCAATCGTTGAAACTTCCGGCGACACGAACGATATCGCCACTTCCGGGTTGAAATGTCCCCTCGAGCATTTTGATATTCATTCTTACCCCGAACGTCACATCGCCTGTTTGCGCCCACGTCGGTGCGCTCCACAGGCTGAGGACGAACACGGCGAACACAATTGTTAACCACGGCCTATACATTACAGCCTCCTGTTTGTGAATTAAGTGAAATGAGTGAGTTATGGTGATATTGGTAGTCGTTTTTCCTCTCTTTCTTTCGACCACCATGTTTTTGTTATTAGAACATTAGTGCCACTGCAAATTTGTGAACATTGCTCAACCTTCCGAAGCTCTGGAAGGCATAATCGAACTTCGCAATCAACCCCGGCGATACCTCATATCGTACTCCGCCGCCGAAGGTGTACTCTTCTTCGCTGTCTTTTGTCCCCAAACCCTTGTATCCAACCCGCAACGCAATGATTCTTTGGATGAACTCATACTCGGCGCCGACGTTAATGCTCTCGGAGTTATCGTTGGGGTGGAGAGCATCGGTAACAATCGTCAGTGCCTGGTCCTCATCCTTCAGTGGCTCGTAGGCAAAGCCTATTCTCAGCGTCAAGGGCAAGTCAAAGCCTTCCGTAGTCAAACGAGCATTGATATTGGAATTGTTTCCTGCATTCGGCGATATATCTTTAAGAACAAGAAGGTCATCCCCATCGATCTGCATCTTTGTTCCAAAGTTGGAAATCCCTGCTCCGAATTTCAATCCGGTGAATGGCGTATCAAAAAGTGTCCCGATGTCAAGTGCGTATCCTGTCGCACTTGAATTCCAGATATGCTCATTCACATATTTGAACGTACCCCCTATCGAGAACCAGTCGGTGAGATTTTTTGCGTACGATACACCGATGGCAATACTTCCCACACTGAAAAACTCACCAGTCCCCTCCGGCTGATCGACGGTGGTACGCTCCATCTCGTCCGTGGACATGGAGGTAAAGCTCAGTCCCACCGAGCCAAGAGACTCCAGCGGGAGAACGATCGCACCGTAATTCAGGTTCAGATCCCCAATCCACGAAGCGTGGTCAAACATTGCCTCTGCCGATTGAAGGCGGGCGATACCTGCGACGTTCCAATAAATTGCCGAGGCATCCGAAGCGATCGCAGCAAACGCTCCTCCCATTCCCAATGCTCTGGCACCGACGGGGATACTCAGAAACTTCGCGGAAGTCGTTCCAACTTTTGTGACTTGCGCGCGACCGCTGGAAAAGAGTACGAGTGTGACAATGATGAACACGTAAAATATTTTTAGGTTCACGATCTTCTCCTTACATCAAACTTTGGATGAACACAACGTCACTTGATCACCGCGAATTTTCCAACGCGCTCACCGATTTCCCCTGCGTCAATGTGGTAGATGTACAGACCGTAGGAGACCGAGAGATTATCCCGCGTCAACAGATCCCAGGACTCCGATCCATCAAGAATGTTCGAATCGTGTTCGATCGTTCGCACAAGTTCACCGCTTACGGTGAAGATGCGGATTGTGCATTTCTGGGGAAGATGAATAAACTGAATTTTGCGCGGTCCGCGACCTGATGAATACGGACTGGCTTCCTCCCACGACGCTGTTACCAAGTACGGATTCGGGACAACCTTGATATTGCTGAGACTATTCTTCGCGAGTTCATTATCCACGAATTGTCCCTTCGTGGAGAATTCAAACACATCGCTGGCCCGGAATAATTTTGAGAGAACGATGGTCGCGATATCTCCGTCCGTCGGTTGGCGCTTCGTCGTGTCGAATTCTGCCGAAAATTCCCACGAGATCGAAAGTGAATCGCGCGCATCAAGTTCTAGAAATACGATATGATCGCGGAGATTCGTCGCAGAGCCCCGGGCACTGAAAATACCTGCTCCTCCAGTCTGATCAAACTCAACGAGTGCGAAATCAATCTGCTTATTTTCACTTGTGTTGAAGACTTTGAAATTTACGGGTATTGCAGGCTCCGGACCCCGACCAACGTTGAACGAGGTTGATGTATCAACCCCCAGCGGGCCAAATTCGACGCGATAGTCGGCAGGCTTTTGGCCGCCAATGATAAACCCGACTTTCCATTGCGCGAAGGTAAAGTTCCATACGTCTGTGGTATTCCAGCCCGAGAGCAGGTTATTGACACCAAACCTCTTTTCGTTCCGGAGAAAGAGCCGAAAACCGTCGGTGATTGGCTGCTCAACCGTGTCCGCAAGCATTCTACTCTTGTTGACAACCGTGCGCCATTGCAATGAGTCTGAACCGGTAACATCCCTCAATGTGAAAGATTTCGTTCGCACTGTGTCCGGCGGGGCCGATGTTCCCCGACCGGGATACAGCGTATCCTCAAAGGTGATTTGGTATTTATGATTGTCAAGAATCTTGTTTGGGTCGACAATATGATAGTCGATTGTTCCTGTGGTTGTTCCTTGAACCAACTGGATGCTGCTGACATTTGGGGAAACGTAACCGGCGACAGAGGCTTGAGGTGTGACAATTGCAATGGATGTCCCAATGGAAGTCACTTCGCTGGTGACAGGATCGATACTTATCTTGAGGTTACTCTCCGCGGGAGTGATCGAAAGTGGAGCATAACCCTGATCGAAAGCGCGAACCGCATAATAGTACTTCTGCCCGTTCACAACGCTCGTGTCGACCCAACTATGCTGCAATCCTAGGTCTGATCCCATTTTGAATTGGACCCCATTGAACGCAATAGGATGAAAGTCTTTGATCCCGTCTTTTAGATCGAATATTGCTAATTCGTCTAGCCACGGGGCCGGACTACCGAAACCGTCTGTAACTTTGCGCGCATCTTCAAAAGCCGGATCCGTTGCACGATAAATCTTGTATCCTTCAAAGTCGAACTCAGGAGCCCCAAGAATACCGGCAAGGAAGCGATCACGCGATTGCTCGGCACGATCATCCCAGTATAATGTCACCTTCCGGTCACCGGGAACCGCTGTAAGGACGGGTTCGAGCGGTGCCTGGGCAAATTGATAGTCTTCTTCGTACGCAAGGCGTGCAAACTTTGATTTCCGGATGGCATCGGCTTTCGCTCCACTGATATCCGCATTGCCCGCTCGAATTGCGGCGCCGATTACCACCGCATACGAAATGCGTTCGATCTGGCCCGCCTTCATTGGGAAGACGCCGGAAGAAACAAACAAATCGCTTTCGCCAACAGGGATAAGCGCCGGATTTACGAATCGTCCCGGAAGCATGAACTCTCCCCAGAAGAAACCGTCGGCTGTGGTACTAAAATTAATTGCTCCTGCTGCAAGGTATTGGACGTTCGTCAGGCCAACCATATCGGCTTCCGAGACGTCAGTCTTATCGATGTTCGGTTCCCCCGGGAAGTTGGTTCCCGCACCAGAAGTAGGTTTGCCATCACCTTCACCAAAGTCACCCGTACCCGCAAGTCCATCCAATCCAACGTCGTCGGCTAATGTCCAGTCGCCATCGTTATCAATGCCATCATTACGGGATTCCTCGATCATCACATCGATGTCTTCATCGATGCCCTCATCGATGAGTCCATTACCATCGTTGTCAGTGCCATCGGCGTAAGCCTTGTTCAACGACACGCTTGTTATGTTATAGAGCGTAATCTGGCCATTGACTACATACCGTCCACCATTGAGCGCTGCAGCATCGACAATCGCCTGCGTGATAGTCGGACTCCCGGCCTCACCATTGCCATTATTGTCAATGCCGTCTTTGTATGCTTTTCCCACGTCTGTGGGATCTTCATCAATGGCGCCATTATTGTTATCATCGATAGCGTTTTCAGCAACCTCCCCGGTAATCATTGATGAGGTGACTAAAGGACTGCCAGACTCGCCAGGAGTATCATTGGCGATTCGATCTGCAAATGTTACGCCGCGTTGGGTTCCAAAGGGTATGTGCGTTGAGTCCTCATCAACCAGGCCATTTGCATTATCATCGATTTGGTTTCCAGGTATTTCCGTCGCAATCATCGCCGCAGTCACCTTTGGGCCGCTCGCAGAGTCTGGACTGTCGCCGTCGTTATCGATGTGGTCAATTGCGTTTCCAGGGGTTTCAAGGTAAAGTGTTGCCGCTGCCCCGACGAATACTCCCTGAAAAGCCGGGTTCGAGCTCACACCATCTGCATCAAGAGAAAAAGCAACGTCGAGTATCAGATCAAAATCGGGTTTGTCGTCCTGGGAATCCCCATCGCCACCGACAAAATCCGCCAGCCAGAGCGTCACACCGACTTTCTTGAGGTCCTTTGTTCCATCATTCTTGAATTCCTGGATGAAGAAAGCTGCATCGGCGACAGACACTTGAGACCACTCAAGGGCGCGAACATCGACCAACATACCGATACCTCGTCGAGACGGATCAGTAGAATCCGGGCGGTAAAGAAACCGATTGTAGTTGTCGTCGCCGGCTCTGTAATACATTTCCTGATCTGCACTGAATTGGTTCTTCCCAAAGAAGCCATTCCATGCTGCCCGATCCGGATCATCATCGCTTTCCGGCGGTCCGGAGTTTTCCTTCCGCCAGCCGGGGTCGTTAGGATCGCCAATCTTATCTGGCCAGAACGCTGGCCAAGTGCCGGGCTCATCGCTCTTCGCAATTTTTCCAGCGGTCGGGCTGAAGTATCCCGGCACGGGATTCATATTCCAATCAGCGCCTGTCGCAGGATTGGTTCTGAACGCAGGCAGATCAACAATGCGAACGACCCGGCCTGTATCGTCTGCAACCTCTGCCCCGACAAACAATCCAACGAGGGCAACATAGTGCCGGCCGGTGTTCTTCGGCCACTCATAGGGAACGCCCTGTCCTGCCCCGGTACGTCCGGAGAATACAAAATTGAAAACGCTCGTGCGGAGGTTGTTCCCATCGATTTCCGTTCGTCGGCGCAGGGTTGGATCCACACGTTCGGTACTGGGGATATGCTGTGCAAGAGCTTCGCCGCCAAGCACGGACGAAAGACAAATGCTTAGAAAGAAAATCTTGAAACTCATGCAGTCGATCTCCTTCTTTCGCGGCAATATTCTAAAAACCAATTTCAAGTCCCAACTGAATTTCACGAGCCTCTGAGTAATAGTCGGGTCGAATCAAATACTCTTCGACCGTATTGATGCCATTCACGGGAGTGACATTTTGCGCGCCAAGATTCCTGGGGGTTGCGGTCGCTCGGCCGGTCTCTCCATAGACGGTTACTTCATTCCGTGTGTCAAAGAGGTTAAATACTTTCAGGAAAGCGCTGACCTCCAACGGCCCGAATTGGAAATTCTTGAATACCCGTGCATCCACCGTGTAATTATCAGGACGACGGCGGCTGTTCTGTTTGACTGTTCTGGAAATGTCTGACCCCTGGCTCTCTGCCTGGTTCAGCGTCGGCGTGTATGGTAAACCCGAGCCGTAACGCCCCAGAAGGAAAATGCCCCAGTCCTGCTTACCAACTCCCAGTGTCAAATTCACCGTATGCGTTTGGTCCCAATCGAGAGGAACGAGACTGCGTGGCGGTTCTGCATTCGATTGAACCGCGGAAAATTCCTGATCCGGTGTGGAAGCAATACCTTCAGCATTCTGAAATGTGTACGCAAGATTCACGGTAAACAAGTCGTCGAAAGCCCTTTTGGATACAGAAAGCGTAACACCCCTTGAGTTTGAATATGTTCTGTTTTCATAAATGACATATGCTGATACCGCTGTCTCTGGGTTATCTCCGACTGGAATTGGCGCACTGGTGGTCACCCAATCACGAGTATCCCGGTAGAATGCTGTCAGGTCGAAACTAACATCGTTCGTCAACTGTTGCTGCAATCCAAATTCATACATCACTGTTTTTTGAGGGCGAAGGTTCGGATTGCCGTACACCCCCTGCGTCCCTGATGCCGTGGTAACTTTGTATCCGGGTTTTTGGTACAGGTGAATGAAGGAAGGGATCTGAAGAAAGTGACCGTACGAGAAATGAAGGATACCCCGATCGGTGATCGGGTACGAAATACCCAACCGGGGACTGATGACATGGGAGACATCTGCTTTCTTATACCATTGCGCCAGCCGTTGACCTAATGTCAGAGAAGTGTTGGCCACCTTCCTCGGAAGGTACACATTTGGATCCGCGGGATCTGCCAAAATTTTTCCTTTTGAATTGAAATAGTCATAGCGGACTCCGACATTCACCACCATCTTTTCGTATTCCAGTTTATCCTGGATGTATGCTGAAAGCTCAACAGGCTTCTGCGTGTATTCTTCGTAAAGGGGGCCAAGCCGGTCGGGAATCGTAGGCAGAAAACCGTTTTCCTGTGGGAAGGATAAATTATAGTCCTCAAGATAAAGTCGATGCAACCTTCCTTCAATACCCGCTTTAATCTGATGAAGCCTGCTCACCTGGCCCGTGTAATCCGCCTTCAGCACACGACTTTCCGTGTTGCGCTTGAACTGATGATTGTTCGTCCCGATGACGTGAAACTCCCGTGAACCACGGGCCGCGAATGTAGGATCAATGTACACATATCGCGAATCGGTGGGATCTTCGTAGAGGTACTCGTTAAATCTTTTCTTCACCATCGAAAGTGATATGGTATAAAACGCGCTCGATCCAAGTGTATGATTCCACAGCGCATTAATATTATATGCCCTGTCGAATTTGTTGACGTCGCCGTCAGGGTTCAAGCGATAATCATGACTGTAGTCCCGGTAGTCAATAGAACTGAGATTACCGGACAGGCTAAACTTCGCGGTTCCACTGACCTGATATGTCAGCTTTGCCTGCCCGGACAAGCGCTCACGGTTATTCATGTGCGCAATGTTGTCCTGGAATAGAATGTTGGCAGTTCCGGCCACTGTATCAACGGATGTAACGGTAACACTGTTTGGATCAATCGCCCCGTTTGGTTCAAACAGTCGGTAGCCGTTCAGCCAGCCGTCAGATTTGAAATATCTTCCTGAGACATAGAAGGTGAGGCCTTCAACAATTGGGCCGCTCAAACTTCCTTCGATATTCTTATTTGCGAACGGTTCGAATTCATCCAACCCATAATAAAGCTCGGTGGTGTCGATCAAGCCGAAACCGGGTGCAGATGGCTGGCCGGCGATTGGAATTGTCCGTTCACCTGCCGTATAGCTCCACCCTCTCGCAGTCGCATAATATCCTCCGTACGCACTTATGCTTCCGCGGAATTGTTGATCACCATCCTTCGTAACGTAATTGACCACGCCAGACATCGCTTGTCCATACTCCGCATTAAATGTTCCGCTGATAACCTGCAACTCCTGGATGGAATTTGGGTCCAGTTGTACCGTCTGTGAGCCATCGTAGACATCGGACACCGAGACTCCGTCAACCCAATACGCCACTTCACTTGCGCGGCCACCACGGATATGAATCGCACCATCGGCACCTTGCGTGATGCCGGTCTGCAAGGTGAGAATCTCGCCTACCTCCGACACCGGCAAGTTCGCAATCTGCGATGCATCCACTCGCGATTCCGATGAGGTAAGATCCTTTTTGACGATCGGTCGCTCAGCCGTTACAATTACTTCCTCCCCCACTTCAATCACTTCAGAGGAGAGCGCAAAATTGATCGTCGTCGTCAAGTCTATGGAAACGATGACGTCCGTGATGGTTTGTTTGCTATACCCCAGCGCGGACGAGGTCAACGTGTACTTTCCCGGAGGCAGATTGAGGATAAAGTAATACCCTTCGAGATTCGTCGATGCGCCTGCCGTTGTCCCTTCGACAAGGACATTCACACCGATCAGCGCCTCACCGGTCTTGCGGTCTTTTACCTCTCCGGCAATCTTTCCGGTCGTCCCTGCGAAAAGGGGACGCGACCACACACTGCAGAGTGCAAAAATAAAAATGATGACCGAATACTTCATGATCTTTCTTCCTCTCATGTAGGTTTTCTCAGGTCAACGTTTGCCAGCGCTTCCATACGTATCGTAATGTTGCTTCGCACGCGCAGATTTTCGACGGCCGCGCCAAACGCCTCACGCTTCTTCAGAGCTTTGAGTTCTTCAATAATGGAGGGGGTCGCTTCCTCAAAGGTTTTTTGTCTCCCCTCTCGTTTATCCAGAATTTTGAAAACGCCGAAATATGGATCCACCAATTCAGGCCCGAGGATCATCCCATTGCTCGCGGCAAAGAATTTTTCTCCGAGTATCCCGTAGGTAGCCCGCGTCCCATACCCTAGCTCTCCCCCGTTCTTCGCAGCCCAGAGCCTGATGGACTTTTGACGAGCAAGGCGAGCAAAGTCCTTCCCCTGACTAAGTTCCTTAAGGATCGATTCGGCTTCTGCCTTCGTTCGAACAAGAATCTCGGCAACGTTCACCGCTGGTGGGAAAGCATACTCGTGTCGCTTCGACTGATACAACTCCCTCAACAATTCCTCATCAAAACCTTGCTGGCCAACCGTGTCCTGTACCTGTGCTGCCCATCTTTTCAACAGATACTCTTCTGAAACACGGATGACCTGTTCCTGCACCCTCTCGCTCGATGCAATCCCTAAAGTCTCCGCTCGTCTCACAATCGCATCCCGGGCTGCGAGGCCCTGAATTATACTCTTTACATCTTCACTGCTTTTCACTCGCCGCTTTTGCGCTGGAGTGATCTCGCCCATTCGATCGAGGAAATCATCGACCGTCCACGCATCATTGTCGATACGGACCAATTCAGTCTTCGGATCAAGTTCAGTAAGTGATGTAACGTTGATGAATTCATTTCCGCCATGATCATCCGAAGTGATTGATGACCAGTGCTGAACGACGGAATTCACTGCGGCCTCGTTGAAAGCGTAGGTCATGCCCTTGGCAATGTCTTCCCCGGCCTGCTTTACGAGCTGTACGACTCTTCTTTCAATGATCGCTCGCTCCAGTTTCTCCCGCTGCTTTTCAAAATCATACTGGGAAGAGAGTGGTGTCCGCGTTCTATGATCGACGCGAAGGAGCGCATAGCCAGCACGTAATTTGATTGGATCAGAGACTTCACCTAAGGGAATTGAAAAGGCAGCTTCCTCCAGTGGGGACTCCATCTCACCCCACCCGAAAGTACCGAGTGAACCGCCGTTATTTGCCAACCCCGGGTCACGAAATACTTCACGGGCAAGTACTTCAAATGGCTCTCCATTGGCTAACCTCTTTTTCAGTCCCAATGCATCGTCCTTACTCTTGGCAAGAAGATAGCGCGCATTCACTTTTGTGTTGAACGAAACGAATTCCCGTTCGAGTTCTGCATCACGTACTTGCAAAGTATCGATGCTTACATGCTTGGAATACTCGTCTAAGATGGCCTGCGTTCGAATGGAGCGTAGTTTTTCGAGCGCTGGAGGATCGGTGTCGAGGCCAAGATTTCGAATATCTTCATGGATCAACAATTCGTTGATCATGTTATTGAGGATCTGCTTCCTCAGCAGGATGTTGTCGCGTTGTTGGAACTGCGCGAGATACTTGCTGTATCGACTTTGGAATTCAACGGATGATATTGGCTTCCCGCTCACCTCGGCAATAATTTCTCCCGGTCGCCCACTGCAGCCGATTATGAACACTAAGAAGAAGGTTCCCGCGAGCCATACTTTCATATCGATACCCCCACAACAATGGCCGATGTTGGCAGCAACCGGAACTCCTGACCATTCACTTGATTTCCTGAGAGAAGGTCAGTCCAAGCAGCGGTTCCAAGTATTCTATTTTCGACCGTAATGCTCTCTGGGTTCGGGGAGTTATTAATCAGAACGAGTATTTTCTGGTGTTGCGTTGAACGAAGATAAACGTAACAGTCCTTTGTGTCATCTGTCAGCACGGTCGTAAATGAACCGGAGCGAAGCGCCTCATTTGACTTTCGGAGGTGAATCATTCGCCGGTACCATTCGAACAAATCCTTGTTGAACAAGTTCTTGTCTTTGGGACGCGTTGTTCCAAAAGGATGACTGACTTCATCATCATACAGCAAATCCGACCAGAGCATCGGCTTGCGATCGTCCGGATCATCCGCTCCCCACATCCCAGCTTCATCGCCGTAAAATATGTGCGGGGCTCCCACATAGGTCATTTGAAAGAGGACGATCAATTTCTGAATTTCAATTTCCTTGCTGTTTGGTTTGCGAACCTGGTATTCACGATTGTCGGCCACACCGACGTGTGCATCAAACCTGGTATCCGGATTGACAATTTGGGATGCCAGTCGGTCATTATCATGCCCACCCAGCACATTCATTAGAGCTTTCGTGTTTTGCAATCTGTAGTCATTCCGGATACTGCGAAGTCTTGCGTCGAACTCTGTCGGGCTAATGCGATTCTTGTGATCTTTGAAAAAATGAGCCAGCTCGCGGGCAACACGATAATTCATCACTGCATCGAAAGCGTCACCGCGAAGCCACGGCTCTGCGTTGAACATCTTTCCATGCGCCCAATCCTCCCACCATACTTCACCGACGAGGTAGGCTTCCGGGTTTATCTCTCTTACCCACTTTCTGAAATCGCGCCAGAATGGAATTGCTACCATCTCCGCGACATCCAACCTCCAACCGTCAATCCCATCTGAGGGGTCACCATCGCCATTCGGGTCCATCCATCGCCTTATGATAGAGCGAACATGTTCGCGGGGACCGTTGACCAGTCCGTTCTCATCCTCACGTAATTCCGGCAGGTCCCGAACGCCAGCCCAACCGGCGTAATCGAACTCATTCTTCGTTGTCGAGGGATCATCCCACGAGTTGATAATAAACCAGTCTTTATAAAGAGAGTGTACTCCATTTTTCTGAACATCCAAGAATGCCCAGAAGGTCACTCCAACATGATTAAAAACTCCGTCGATGATCACCCTTATTCCCCGTTGGTGTGCTTCATCTAGGAGCTTGAGAAAAAGTTGGTCTGCTGAAGTCCAACCCCACGTTGCATGGTCGGCCGGATTTTCTTTCTCCCATATCGACCTATCGCCTGCTGGATCAGGTCCAAAGTTGTTGTCAATGTGGTGGTACATCGAAGCATCATACTTGTGGAGTGACGGTGCCTCGAAAAGGGGATTGAAATAAATAGCATCGATGCCGAGATCGTGAAGATAGTCGAGCTTATCGAGAACGCCCTGGATGTCTCCGCCGTATCGTCGCTGTTGCCCGAAATAGTAGAACCCTTTTGTTGCAGGCTCCTCCCATCGTTGGAGCGCGTACCAGTCTCCCGTCCATGATGAAACACTCCAGTGTTCCGGAATTTCATGAGGCCAGGAACCTTGAATGTCCTGGACGGTCGGATCATTCGTCGCATCGCCATTTCGGAACCGTTCAGGAAAAATCTGGTACCAGACTGCGTGTTGGGCCCACGAAGGAGGATTGTTAAAAGAAGATGAATCCCTTCTTTCAAAAGAGAATGCCTGCCGGCGTAAGGAGGCCGTAAGGCTTAACGCGAACAGAACCAAGATGAGTTTTGTGGTACGTGAATGCATTACGTGTTTAGTCGTTCTCCAGTTCTGTCAAGTTCAATTGAGGCGAATCTTTTTACAATTGTCGAAGAGCGACGGGCGCCGCAACTTTCTCTGATGATGAGTTCCGGCATGAACGTCGTCAATTCCGGCTTCGCGTCAGGAGCTTTCATCCGCTTCATGAGCCTTTCGAGAGCCATCGTTCCCATTGTATACATCGGCTGCCGCATGGTAGTCAGCTGAGCATGAGAGGCCAGCTCGATGTCGTCAAAACTCACAATGGCGATATCTTCAGGGACTCTTATTCCTTCGGCACGCGCCGCTTCGAGAGCACCGATGGATTGAACATCACTTGCGATAAACACCGCACTTACTTCCGCCCCCATCCGCCGGCGTTTAATGAGTTCTCTCATCGAAGAATAACCCGCCTCTCGGTTGAAGCCATCTTGCTTCCCGGTAGCAGTGACGATGACTTTGTCCATGGAAAAAGGAATATTTCTCTCTTCCAGCGCGTGGCGGAATCCATCAAGCCGATCCCGGCCTGGATGGGTCTCCAGGCTTGCGTTAATCATTGCAAGGTTTGTGTGTCCAAGTGATATGAGATGGCGGGTAGCTTCCATTGCTCCCTCACGGTTCCGAACACAAAAAGAATCGAACCTCTCATCATAAGTATCAACAAGAACCAGCGGGAGTTTCATTTGAATGAACTTCGCGACGTAGGAATCGGGGAGGTCCATGGAGAAAAACAGAACGCCGTCAACGTGCCCGCGCATCAATGATCGTCGCAAGTAGTATTCTGCCTGCGAAGGATCGTTCACGCCATACAAGATCAGATCGAAACCAAGTTCAAGCGCTTTGTCTTGAACACCTTGAAGAACTTGAATGAAAAAGTAATTTGTAAAGAACGGAATGATCGCCGAGACCGTGTTGGTCTTCTTAGAAGCGAGTCGCTGAGCGTAGGCATGCGGTTGATAGCTCAGTCGCTTTGCGACGGCGAGGACTCGTGCGCGTGTGTCTGGAGCAACACTGGGGTGATTGTTCAAACACCGTGAAACGGTGCCAATCCCCACACCTGCCTCGCGAGCAAGATCGTAAATGGTAACGCCCATTACAGAAAGACTGCTGATTGCGAATTGGTTGGAAGCGCTTCCACAAGATAGACTTTTCCCTAAAATAGTCAAGTTCTGCGGTAGATTTTTTTCCAAGGCGATAATGACTGCCCAAGCCCTCAGTGGGCGGTCTCCTAGCTTTCCAGTCATATCAACGATAGGCAATGCCTGAGAATCTTCAAAAGCAGTCACCAGTTTGACCAACCAAACCCGGCGCAGATTTCCTTGTTTCTTCGAGAGTGTGTCTTTATATTGCCGAGCATTCCTTCTCAATATCATCACGGAGTCACCAATGGCAGAGGTCGCCCTTCAAGGGGTATTCAAAACTTATGACGAAAAAGTCACCGCAGTCCGTGATGTGAATGTAACCATCCAGGACAAGGAATTCGTCGTTCTGGTCGGCCCTTCCGGATGCGGAAAATCAACAGTCCTGAGAATGATCGCCGGTCTCGAAGACATCTCCAGTGGAACAATTAGCATCGGTGGCACAATAGTCAACGATGTCGCCCCAAAGGACAGAGATATTGCAATGGTGTTTCAGAATTACGCCCTCTACCCTCATATGACTGTGTATGAGAACATGGCATTCGGCCTGAAGTTGAGGAAGACTAACCCGAAGGATATAGAACAACGCGTTCGCTCGGCTGCAAAGATTCTGGGGATTGAACATCTTCTCGAACGGAGACCCAAAGCTCTATCCGGCGGACAACGTCAGCGAGTAGCTCTCGGAAGAGCAATCGTGCGGCAGCCACAAGTTTTTCTTTTTGACGAACCGCTTTCAAATCTTGATGCAAACCTTCGGGTTCAAATGAGAACGGAGATTTCAAGGCTGCATTTGCAGTTGCAAACAACCATGATCTACGTGACCCACGACCAAATTGAAGCAATGTCGATGGGAGATCGGATTGTTGTGATGAAGGATGGCGTGGTGCATCAGGTTGACACTCCACTCAACATTTATAATAACCCCGTCAATCAATTCGTCGCAGGGTTTATAGGAAGTCCCACTATGAACTTCATGGATGGATCCATCAAACGCAATGGTTCCCTTGGCTTCCAGCAAGAAGGGAGTTCATTCCATCTCTCTCTTCCCCCTTCACTTTCCTCTCGCGTTGAATCTGGGAAAATCAACACGGCCACGCTTGGGATCAGGCCCGAACACATCTATGTGAAAAGCCGAGCGGAAAAGACCTCAATGCAGCGTTTCAATGTTCAGGTAGAAATTGTCGAGCCGGTTGGAAATGAAGTCTTTGTGTACTTCTCTACGGGAACGTCTACCCGTTATGTCGCTCGCATCGCCAGCGACAACACGCCTCGGGTTGGGACTTCGTTGGATCTCTTCTTCGATTCTTCGAAGCTGCACCTTTTTGACAGCGAGACCGGTACCATAATTTAGTTCTTATCGCCCCCCAATAAAAAAAACGTCGACCTTAAGGCCGACGTTTTTTCTTTTTCTACTCCGTTTGAAGCTACAGTTACTCTCGATCAGGGAGAGGAAATTCAGTCTGCACAACATCTCCTGCGCGATCAAGAGGAAGCTGATTCAAGCGATTGAATCTCCTCATGTCAATCCATCGATGGCCTTCCAAGAACAGGGAGTACCTTCTCTGTTTCAGGAGTTCATCCACTGCGTTTCCAGCGGAAAGGGTAACATTCCCCAAACCCGCCGCAGACCGTACGGAGTTGATCAGTGGCTCCGCGAGCCCGTAGTTGCTCTGAGCAATGTATGCCTCGGCCCTCAGGAGAACAAGCTCACCTTTCCGTATGATAGGATACGGCGCCACGTCACTTGCCGCAACAGTAATACCGATATCACTCGTTAATCCATCGAAAGTTGTTGCCTCAGATCGAACGATGGTTTTTGCACCCACTCGTGTATCTCCAGTGTCGGCCTGCGGCCGAAATGTGGGATGAGCGAATAGCTTGATGGTTGAAGCGGTTGGAAGCTCAAAGATGGGATTGAGCAGGTCGCCAGAAGCAGTGCTATACGAGTGATACACACCATCGCTCAGTGGAGCAGAACCTGAAATGAATGATGAATCCAACGCCGCATGGAGTGCTGGAATATCACCTTGGTAGGCAGCCACCCGCGCCCGCAATGCCCTATTAAACCGAGCGAAACCACTCGGATCACCAAATCCAGGAAAGGTTGGAGTTCCAGCAAACCCTGGCGAAAGGTTAAAGCTGAAGCTTGACACAGCCTTTACATCCGCCAGACCCTCATCCAGAAGCCGGACAATCTCGGTAAGGGCGGCAGCCTTTGCTAAGAGTGGACCCTGCGAACCATCGGCACCCTGTAATCGAATTCCGTTCCCGTTGGTCATGTTGAGATTCAACAAGTATTGGTAGGCAATGATTGTTTTTGCGAACCCACTTGCTCCCCGATCTCCCTTCTCTATTAAGAAATAGCACGTGCGGATAACCCGATACCGGGATCCCCATGATCGAACGAGGAGAAAACCGGACGGGTCAAGCTGCGAACCATTCTTTCCCAATAGCTCTCCCGTGTAGCGAGGATCAGATGGTTCAAGATAGTACGTTTCCCGACCTATGACGGAAAGGCTTCGCACATAGAACTCAAAATCAACACGCATCCCCGCCTCAATCCCTGTCACCAGCGTTTGAACGCTCGTCTGGTCCTTATTCGGACCATTCGGATCGATGAAATCACGTTCCTCGCAGGAGGTAAGGAAGAAAGAGAGCGCCACGGCACACACTGTGCCCAGGAGCCAGGGAGCAACAATACGACGTTCTGAAATTCTCATTGTAGTATGCTCCTTCCTAGTAATTAAAGTTCATGGTAAAGTAAAAGCTACGAGCGGAGGGGAAAGGAGTCACTTCTATAGAACGGCCAATCGCCCTGTTTCCGAAGTTACTGACCTCGGGATCGTAGCTGCTATAATCTGTAATCGTGAACAAATTTCTTGCCGCAAGAGAGAAGCGTACGGACGAAAATGCATTGCCGAAGAAACCACCGAGAGCTTCCTTGTTGAAGGTATATCCGATAGTCACTTCACGAAGTTTTATATAGCTTCCATCTTCAACAAGCTGGTTCGTGGTAATGCCAAACGCAGCAGCACGAGCCTGACCTGCCGCAGTGTTGAGATCTTCTGTCGTTCCTCCTAAATCGCTAAGAAGTCTGGTTAGGTTAATCACGTCCCCTCCCTTCTTCCAATCAAACAGAAATGAGAGATCCCAATCGCTCCAGCGAAGAGTGTTTGACCACCCCAGTTGAAAATCAGGAGTTTCGTCGCCGAGAACCGTCAACACGCCGTTCTCTGATCCGACGATTTGAGTTGCCGATTTTCCTGCCTCGATCCGGTATCGCCCAAGCACATCGGCAAAACCAATCGTATTGAATGCCGGCACATTCAGTTCTTTGATGAGCGACTCGGTTTTGTAGAAATTGAACTTCGTTGTCCACGAGAAATCATCCGAACGGAACATGTCAAGCCCGAGGGCTACTTCGAACCCTTTAGTCACCATCTTTCCGCCATTGACAAACTCCTGCACGTACCCAGTGGAATATGGTACCTCGTTGATAAGCACGAGGTCAGTAATCGTCCTATGATAGTAAGAGAATTCGAACGTTGCGTCGCCTCCCAGCAACGTTGCGTCAAGACCTGCCTCGATCTCAGTAGATTTCTCCGGCTCAATATTTCGGTTTCCTCGTAATGTTGCCGGCAGAAGACCAATCTGTCCTCCAATGCTGGCAGGGCCGAGCGTGTTATACTTTGCACCCGCTGGCGGCAAAGTACCGGTAGCCCCATATGCCACTCTCAACTTGAACTCAGGAATTGTCGAAGAAAGATCATCCCAAAGTTCATATTGTGAAAGGCGCACAGACGCTGATGCCTTTGGGAACCAAAAGTATTTATCCGGATCACCATTGGAGCTGCTCGCGTCGCCTCGAACTCCAGCTGTGAGATAAATCCGATCGTTGAGGTTTACCTCTTCTTGCGCAAAGAGTCCAAAGTTATTCTCCTTGGTAATATTGTCGCCCACGTTGATGTTCGCACCCTGATCAACGTTGGATTGACCATCGATTAGGTTCTTAGCGACGGTGAGAGTGTTCCGTAGTTCGCGCGCCTCGGTCTGCAATCCTATCGTCGTGCGGAATGTAGTATTATTGGCGGTTACGAAGTTGTGAACCGCGTTCGTTGCAAAAGTACCTACCCGGCTGGTTGTCGTCCCTAGAATCGCTGTTCCAGGTTGCGAACTACTTTTTTCAAACTGCAACGATTTAGGAAAATACGAAGTATTGTCCTGCAAATATGAATCGATACCGCCGTACGTGATCAGCTCAAGGCTTTGAGCATCCATCTTTACCAGATCCAGGGTCAGTTTTCCAGAGACAAGTGTCCTGTTAACCAATTCATTATTGGTCATCAAGTCTCTTACCTGGACAGGATTTGAAGAATTGAAAGGGTGGTCAGGATAAACACCATTGACGGGACGCAGGTCGATGAAGCTCGGCGTGAACGCGAGAGAAACGCCAAAGGTTGCCCCACTATTGTCATTGTTCGTGAGACCACGATCTGAACTCGAGCGAATGTAATTACTGAAGACATCAACGTGGGCCCACTCAAAGAGTTGATGACTAATATTCAGCCGCGCGGCATACTTGTCGTACCCTGTTCGCTTGATTATCCCTTGCTCAAGCTGCGCAAGTCCGGAAGCGTAAAACTGTGTTGTCTGATTTCCACCACTTATCCCAACTGAGGTGGAAGAGATGAATCCTTTTTGACTGTACATCTCATCTTCGTAATCAACGGTCACACCTTTATTAAACTCATCAAGACCACGTTGACCGAAAGCCGCCATCGCAGAGGTGGCATTGAATTGACGACTTCCCAATTTCTTGAGAAGAGTATTCATTCCAAACTGTTGCGTGACGCTAACGCGAGTCTGTCCACCGGGCGTCCCCCCCTTCGTAGTGATGATCACAACACCACGAGAAGCCTTTGAACCGTAGATGGCAGCAGCACTGGGTCCTTTGAGAACCTCAATGGAGGCGATGTCGTTCGGGTTAAGATCGGCCACGCGATTCACGGGGTTGTCCTGGAAGTTTTGATTACCTCCACCCGTGGCAGCCGTTACCGCATTAACGCCCGATTGCGTCGCGGTGTTGTCGATGATAACTCCATCGACGATAAACAGAGGTTGGTTTTCACCATTGATGGTGGTGACACCCCGCAAGTTAATGGAAATACCTCCACCCGGTGCGCCCGAGTTCTGACTGACACTGATACCGGTGAACTTGCCGCTTAAACTACCATCGAGCGTGTGCATCGGAGTTGATGCGATTTCCTGTGCCGAGAGAGTTGCGACAGAGTTTGCGGCATTGGCACGTTTCACCGATGACGCAAGACCCGTTACAACAACCTCCGATGTTCTCAAAATATCCTCAGCCATCAAAACTGCGACAGGTCCACTTGACGAAGTTACATTTGCCTCAACAGTTTTATATCCGACAAAGCTCACCACTATTGCGGCGTCGGAACGATTCTTTACGGTGATCTTGAAATCACCATTGATATCAGTAATTGTGCCGAGTGCTGTACCTTTGACTTGTACGATAGCTCCGGGCAGCGGATTGTTCGTAGCCTGGACTACAACCTTACCTGTAATACGAAGATCCTGCGCTCGCCCGAACCCGACAATCAAAGCAATGGCACCAAAAAGTACTATCAATCGTCGTGTCATAGACATCATCCTCCTTTTGGAAAGGGATGTTGGGAAATAGTGAATGTGAAAGAACGGTCGCACACCAGTTCGATTGTAATGTGCGATGAAACGATGTCACTAAATTGAGAATGTCCTCCTAACGTTGTGAAAGAAAACGTGGTGGCATAGTTTGGTTATGGAATTTTGGAGAGATATCGATAGAAAAGAGATTCAAGGAGCTGTAGGGGTCATGGTGAATGAAGACGAACCAAACGTACAAAACCGGTCTCCAATTGTCAAGCACTATTGCCGACAGTTGCATTTGGACGTTCTGAACGGTAACTTCCCAAGCAGTCCTTCCGAATAAAAACTGACCATAATCATATCCGAATCGCCTCAAGGGGTAATATGTGCACAAAATCCGCCACCAATATTTTCCCATTTTTTGCTCTCCTTTTTTTCTTGCCACTCCCTCTCCGTTCTCAGCACGATGACTTCACTCGACTCAAGATGGCTTTGTTCAGCGATACTCCGATGGAAGAGGATTTGCAGTATCTGACGGATGTTATAGGCGGAAGGGCAACCGGAAGTGAAGCTAACCTGAAGTCGGTTGAGTGGGCATTGGAACAGTTTCGGCTCGCCGGAGTCAAAGCTTATCAGGAAGAGTTTGAGATGCCGATGCTCTGGCTTGGAAAGAGCGCCACCGCAAGCATCAGCGGTGACGTTGAATTTCAGGCCGGAGTTGTCGCAATGCCGTATTCTTCCAATACCAACGAAGGAGGAACAACTGCTAGATTGATAGACGGTGGACGGGGCACAGACAAGGACTTTGAAAGAATTGGAATGTTAGCCGAGGGAGCATTCGTACTGATTGAAACCGAAGAGCTCCTCGACCTCGACGGACTTTTTCGTGAATATAATGAGGCATCCAAAATTGAACATCGTGCAACGGCATCTGGGGCAGCCGGTGTCATTTACACTTCCTCGCGGCCACACGGGCTACTCTATCGCCACAACGCCTCAGCCGGACCAAACAACAAGAAACCGATGGCAATCATGGATCGTGAAGATGCGCTCAGAGCGCTGAGGCTATTGCGAATTGGAAAGACCTTGAATACAACCTTGCGAATTAACAACTCGATTGATAAGCCATACAAAACCAATAATGTAATAGGCGAAATACCCGGAACCGAAAAACCTGAGGAGTTCGTGATCATCGGCGCCCATCTTGACTCCTGGGATCTCGGTAACGGAGCACTGGACAATGGTTGTAATGTGGCCATGGTTCTCGACATCGCCCGACAAATGAAGAGGCTCGGATTAAGGCCAAAGCGTACAATCCGCTTCATCCTTTGGAATGGCGAAGAGCAAGGCTTGTTTGGTTCATATGCCTACACGAACAAACACAAGAATCAACTCGAAAAGCACATCATGGCCTCGTCCTACGATATTGGGAGTGGGCGAATTACCGGATTCTTCACGGGGGGAAGAACAGAATTGCTCAACACTCTCGATTCAGCACTCCACCATATCCCCGAGTTGGGACATTTCAACAATATTGATGTACCAGTCGTCGGAACGGACAATTATGATTTCATGATGCAAGGCGTCCCGAATCTTGTGGCGATGCAGGAATCCGCGAACTACGGCCCGAATTACCATGCTGCTTCCGACACGTACGATAAGGTTGATCTCGAACAGGTCCGAAAGAACTCTGTCGTCGCAGCTGTTGTCACATATTATTTTGCAACTGCTCCCCTCACGCTGAAGCGCCAGTCGAGGACCGAGATTGAGCAAATCATGAAGAGCTCGGATCTCGAGGAACAGATGAAATCGATGTACGGCTTGTGGCAAGGGTGGGTAAACGGAACTCGAGGAAGAACTGAATAGGGTTACGATGTCCTTCTCCCAAAAACGGCTAAGCAACATCCCGGGTTTTTCTATTGATCGTGTCGCCGCATCAGCCGGGTCTGACCCCGATGTGTTGCGACTTGAAAACCTGGATTGCGATTTATCTCCCCCCTCCGAGGCGATTGATGCAACACGATCAGCGCTTCGAGAGGATGGCGCAAATAGCTACTTGCCTTTCAATGGAACAATTGCTCTGCGAGAAGCGGTCGCCGACCGGCTCTTCGCTTCCACTGGAAAACGATACGATCCGGACACCCAGATTATAATTACCTGCGGGGGAACTGAAGGAATGCTTGACGCTCTTCTCGGTGTCACCGAACCCGGCGATGAAGTGATCGTGACTGATCCAACTTATGCAGGAATGATATATCGTATCCGCCTTGCCGGTTGCGTTCCCCGGTTTGTTCCATTCTTGGATTCGCGTGGGGAGTGGCGGCTCTCGCTCGATGATCTTTCCAAAGCAGTAAGCGACAAAACGCGGGCCCTTTTCCTCATGAATCCCTCAATGCCCTCCGGCGCCGTTTTGAATGAAGAGGAATGGAAACTCATACAACAACTTTGTGTCAATCGATCACTTCTACTGCTCTACAACGCAGCAATGGAGCGGATTCTCTTCGACGGAAGAAAGGTCATCCACCCTGCCTCTCTCGATGGCATGGAAGAACATACGATCACGATTGGATCGGTCTCGAAGGAATTCCGCATGATCGGGTGGCGGATCGGCTGGGTCGCCGGCCCTCCTGACATCATGCAGGACATCTCCCGGGTCCATATCTACAATGTTGTCACCGCGACCGGCATCGCCCAACCAGGGGCTATTGCTGCATTGCGCTCCGATGAAACTGATTTTCGCCGATGTCTCGACGAGTGGCAAAGTCGCCGAAACATGGTTCGCGAGCAGCTCGAGGATTATCCAATCATCAGACCTGATGGTGGCTGGTCACTCTTATTAGACGTCAAGAGTTTAGGGCTGGATTCATTCTCGGCATCCGACCTTCTTCTTGCCAAAGGTAAAATTGCGGCCACACCCATGCGCGATTGGGGATCAGCAACCTGTGATCGGTTCGTCCGACTCGTGTTCAGCAACGAACCTCTTCGACGCCTTTCATCATTGAGAGGGCGCTTTCTGAAAGCTCTTCCCCTCCCTCATCAAGGAGAACAATAGCGGACGAGCTTTTTCTTCACACCATCGGTAATTCCTACAAACTACCTTGAGAGTTTTATCATTTCTGTATTTAAATAGACTGTGCTGGATTGGCGTAACCTTTGTTTCATATGAGGAGGAATAATAGGGTGAAGGGCGTCACTGAGATGACATTGGTGCATATGCAAGGGGGACGAATATCCCTACAACGCATTTCTTTCGATGGAGCTTTTAAATCGTCGTCAGGAAAAGTATAGATCGGGGAATCAATACACATGTATCTAAAGCAAGTCGACCAACTGGTTAAAGAAGGAAACTACGAAGACGCCCTCGACATCATAGCGCAAGTTCGTGCGGCGAATCCAAAAGACTTTTACGCTCTTGCCTATGAAGAACGAGTACTTGCTCTTCTTCATAACCGCAAAGATAAGGCAGTCAAAGGCGATCAAGAAGTTCTTGATAACTCCGCCACAGAGGACGCCCTCAGCGTCGAGATCCCCACGCAGGAGATGCTACAATCGTCAGCTCTTCAAGAGCGTCTCGCAGCAATCCTTACACGCGTAAGAGATCGCGCAGGTCGTAGTGAATTCAAACAGGCTCTTGATGATTTGAAACGTGCCGAGATGATTGCGCCCGGCCATCCTGAAATTGATGCTTTGCGTAATGAAATCCTTGAAACGCAAGCGAAGGTGGGGCGTGAAAGGAAAATCAAACAGGAAAAAGAAGCCGAGCTGGAACAGCGAAATCAGCGAATTGCGATCCAGGCAGACCTCGAACGAATACAACGGGACGACAAGGAAAAACACCTGCGAGAGCATGCAGCGCGCAAACTTGCTCAACAAGAAAAAATTCTGCAATATATTGCTCACGCGAAGGAATTGTTCAAATCAGACCGAATGGATGACGCATTGCGAGAACTCGTTTTCGTGGAGGTCATTGATCCTGACAATAGCGATGCCAACCGACTTCGGAAGAACATAGCGAAACGCAAAGGAGAGCTGCAACTTGAAGCATCTCGCAAGGAAGAAGAGCGGAAAAAACAGGAGCAGATCCGTGACACCATCCGTCGTCATATTGAGGATGCAAACCGATTGACCGCGGAACGAGAATACGACGAAGCACTCAGCACTGTCACACGTGCTTATCTTATCGACCCCTCCAACGAAGATTTGCAGCGTTGCGAAGAGCGGATACTTGCCATGCAAGATGCGGCACTCAAGCAAGAGGCTGACGAGCGTCGCCTTGTAGAAGAGGCACGGAAGAGCGTGCTTGCAGAAGAACGTCGAAAGCAGGAATTGGAGAGGATTCTGCAAGAGAAGCGGGCAGAAGAGGCAATTCGCCAAGAGTCTGAGCGCAGGGCGATCAGTCTTCATCTTCAAGCCGGCCGGGATCACCTCAAGGGGCGACGACATGACGAAGCCCTCGGAGAAATTGCCAAAGCTTTTATCCTTGATCCATTTGACGAAGAAGTCAAGAAACTTGAACAGGAAGTCCTGAATGCTCAACGACAGCGAAGTGAAATCCAAAGCAGCGAAGAATCCGGATTAGCCTCAACCCTCTCGCCTTCTGATTCCGACCATCGAGCGGCAATCAGGATTCTTTCTCGATCCCTTGAATACTACGACAAGGGGAATCTCGCCCAAGCATTGGAAGAAATTGACAACGGGCTTCGTATTGCACCGGACCAGGCTGACCTAAAGAAATTCAGAGAGATCGTTGAGCATGATCTGGCATCCGCAGTCAGCGCTGCAGCGGAGACCGATACATCGCTGACCCGGTACCTGGAGAAGACTCGCGCCTTTATCGATTTGGGAGATTTTGAATCAGCATTGACGGAGATCGCGCTGGGTCTCACAACATTTCCCGACAATGGCAAACTCAAAAAGCTCGAGAAGGAAACCTGGCGCTTGTATGAGGGTGTATCTGGTGACCCCCCCGACGGTGAATCGTTATCAGCGTCCGAGAAAGTAAAGATGCACCTAATCGCAGCTGACCAGTTCAAGGAACAAGGTGATTTTGAAAGTGCCTTGAAGGAAATAATGCAAGCGTACGAGCTCGATCCGGACAACAAGGAGATTCGCAAAGCGGAGATTGCCCTCCACCAGGCAGAGTTACAAAAGACTCAGGGGGAAAACTCGAAACTCAAGTTGGTGTATCGCAAGAAGAACGCCGCAGGATAAAGGATCCGGATCATAAAGACTCGCAGATCGGAACAATGAATACAACCCGTCAATCCATACAGTCAATCGTTCCCGAACAGCTTCACAATACCACACGGCTTGTGAACGCGGGAAAATATGCAGATGCACTCAAGGTTATTCGCACTGCAAAGAACTCTCATCCACGGAACATCTATATCATCGCGCTCGAAAAGCAAGTCGAGCGTCTCTCGATTCTTTCCCAAAGCGGAAGACTGACACGACAGATGAAAGACGAGATTCTGGGTTCACTGCCTGGACTCGTTGATCGTGCGACCTTCGAGATTGAGGATCATGATCTTCCCCCTCGTGCTCCAGCGGCGCCGACACCCACGCCACGCCCGCCCGCAATCGTGAACGAGAAACCCGCAAAGGATCCAGTTGCGAATACTCTGAAGCAACAGTATTTCGATCAGGCGGAGAGGTTCATTACCAGGGGTGCATACGACAATGCGATGGCGGAGATACGACGGATTCAAATGATCGAT
>DASWHW010000156.1:0-30229 GCA_036397975.1 Bacteroidota bacterium | reverse complement strand
GTCGCTCATGAGATATTGGTCTCGGGAAGACGATCAGGCTTCTTGCAAATGAAAATAGCCCGTGACGGGCTATGATAACAACGGCAACAAGATAGGGATGCGGAGACCGAAAAGCAAGGAATTTGTTGAAAAATATACCGGTTTCCGTTAAGTCAAATATGTAGGCCAGGCAATCACGACATTTTCACCCTCGTATTCATGCACTTTCTTCCGAAAGGACTCCGGAATCGTCTTCGGCTCGCCAGTCCGGGCGTCCAGGTACACGTGGATAGAAACGTTTTCTGCAATGCGTCTCCCCGTGGTCGATTCGTCGATAATACTTTCAAAGGCAAAACTGGAGTTTCGAATGAATGAGATTCGCGTATACACCTTGAGGACATCACCGAAGCGGGCCGGACTGACATAGTCAATCTCATTTCGCGCAATCACCACCTTCTCTTGATGCTCTGTCGCATTCAGATCGAGAAGAATTCCACGTTCACCGAAATACGTTACCCGTCCATCTTCACAGTACACCAAATGCTGGGCGTTATGGACAATCCCTTGCCAATCAATCTCCGAACTGCGCACACGAACCTGAATCATATGTTTGAACTTCTCCTTATCCATTTCGTTCAAGTCTCTCCATGGCTTTCGTGATGATCTCTCCCGCTTTCCGGATCTCCTCAAGCGAGACGTCCAGGTGTGTGACGGCCCTGATGCCCATATAGTTTCCAGCAGAAAGAAGAACGCTTTCCTTTTTGAGGGTTGAAAGAATATCTGTGGGTGGCGTCTTCGCTTTAGCAACATCGATAATAACAATGTTCGTTTGAACCGAAGAACGATCTATCGAGAATCCTCGAACGGTCGAAAGCGTCTCGGCAAGTCTCGAAGCCTTCGTGTGGTCTTCCACTAACCGTTGCATGTTATGCTCCAAAGCATATAGTCCTGCAGCAGCGAGAATTCCGGCCTGACGCATCCCGCCGCCGAAGAGCTTACGAAAATGACGAGCCTCTTCAACGAACGCTTTTGGCCCAGCAATAACGGAGCCAACAGGAGCCCCGAGTCCTTTAGAAAGGCACACCGACACCGAATCAAAATGGGAAGCATATTCTTTCGGGCTGATCCCGGTTGCGATACAAGCATTCCACAATCGGGCTCCATCGAGATGAATGTTGATTCCTTCATTCCTCGCCAGGTTACTTACAGCTTTGATTTCCTCAATCGGATAGATTGTTCCACCGGCGCGATTATTGGTGTTTTCAAGGCAGATAAGAGCGGTACGCGGCATATAGTACAGCTTCGGGCGAATCGCCTTCTTAATCTCTGCCAACGGCATCACCCCATGATGACCGACGATGGTATTCACCTGGACCGAGGAGAGGAATGCAATCCCCGCGGTTTCGTAATTGAATACGTGGCAGTCCTTTTCGACAATTATCTCATCACCAGCACGCGTGTGAACCTTGATGCAGACTTGATTTGCCATCGAACCGCTCGGCATATAAAGTGCTGCTTCCTTACCGAGAAGCTGAGCCACGGTTTCCTGCAGACGATTGACACTAGGGTCTTCTCCAAAGATGTCATCGCCGACCTCGGCTTGTGCCATTGCCTGCCGCATTGCGGGGCTGGGCTTGGTGACGGTGTCGCTTCGGAGATCAATTAAGGGCATAAGACCTCCCTCGGTAGGCTTGCGACACTTTGATGCCCACGGCAATGAGAACGACGATCAACCCGATAAGAGAAAGCAGCTGGGCGAACACGTCGCCATGTTCGGAGTACCAGGAGAGATCAGTCCGGCGTTCGATGGTCCTTTGAAGAATGGACTGAGAGAAGAGCTCCGTGTTATCATATTCATAACCCCGTGGATCAATGAACCCGGAAATCCCTCCAAGCGCACATCGCGCTATCCATCGTCGATTCTCGATGGCCCGTAGCACAGCATACCGTTGATGCTGGAACGCACCCGACATCCTTCCCCACCAGCTATCGATTGTGATGATGGAAATGAACTCGGCACCCTTTCGCACAAAGCTCGCCACGAACCCCGGATAGGTCGACTCATAGCAGATGAGTGTCGCGAATTTGGTTCCGGTCCTTTTCTCCGTGAACAGCACTTGACCTGGCCCGATCTGCCAGCCCCCTACTCCCACTCCCCACCGAAGAAAGTCCATGAAGTAGAATGCATCTGCATAAGGAACCCGCTCCGCTATCGGGACCATTTTCATCTTGCCATACCACGGGATCTCAGATGTACCAGGTTGCACGAACGCAGCGGCGTTAAAAACGTCATAGCGCTGCCCGGTAATTGATCGCTTTGCGCTCGGTGGAGCAAGAGTACTGTCTTCATAGTAGACAGCATGTTGAACACCTGTGAGCACGCTGACATCCAACCGATCCAACTCATTGCGGATTGTGTCGAGCAAATTCTGGCGGCTTGGAAGAAGGAGGAATTCCGGAATCGCAGTCTCGGGCCACAAGACAACATCCGGACGAACTGATTTGTCTCTCAGCAACTCTCGGGTTTTCTCGAGGTAAATCCGTGCAACGTCGAACCCATTCCTTCTCCATTTCTCCCACGGATCAATGTTCGGTTGAATAATCCCAACAGTAATTGTTGGAAGTTGGATCTTTTCCTGTGCTTTCGCATGTACATCTGCTCCATACCACCGGGGAGCAAAGAAGACAGCGGCAAAGATTCCAAGCAGGACGAAGCTCTTCCATGAAAGAGGTTTGAATCTACCGTTGGCCAATCCGGAATACAATACAAAGGCGATAACATTGAGAATGAGAATCCAAAAGGAAATACCGTACACCCCTGTGAAGCTAATGTACTGAATTGCTGAGATATCATAGGTTTGACTATTGCCGATGGTAATCCATGGGAATGACCACTCACTCAATGAGTGTGAATATTCGTACGCGATCCAGACGAAAGGGAACGATGACAGGGCAATGCCTTCGCCAAGGTATTTTTTTATATAAAGGTAGGCCCCGAAAGGTAAGAAATAGAAAAACGGATGGACTAACATGGTTACTCCCCCGGCGATCATCATGTAGATGTCGTTTCCATGTGCATACCCACCGGTCCAGTTAAGGGTGATTAGGTGAAAGACCATCATCGATATATATATATACCGTAATGCGGGCTTAATTCGCTGGAAGTCGCTCATCACAATGAGAATCGGGACAAGTCCAAAGATTGCCAGTATTCCGAGTTGGCTTGGAGGAAAAGAGAATCCCATCATGACGCCGGACAGAACACTGAGCGCGTAATGAAGCAATCGTCCGGATCCTTTTTCTGTCTTGTGCGAGGATTCTCCACCCATGCAAATCCTATTCCCGATTCCGGGACTCGTTTGTTGAGCCCTGCGGGAGGAGCTTTTTCTCGAGCACACGCCAGCTCGCTATCAAGAGGAGTGCAAGCAGAACACCAAAAAGTGCCCCCGCCAGAATATCCGATGGGTAGTGAACCCCAACCGCTGGTCGAGAAAATGCAACCAGGGAAGCCCATGCAGCAAATGCCCACATCCATCTGCGGTAGTACAAACTGAAAAGTGTTGCGACGGCAAAGTTATTTACTGCATGGGAAGAGGGGAAAGATTTTCCGGTTCCGCAATTTACGAGAAGATGAACATGTTCCAACACGCCGCACGGACGAATGCGATCCACAAGTTCCTTGATGATCTTACTGCTGATTGTATCTGCACAGAGTAGCACTGGAATGAGGAGAAGAGCAACGGTGCGTCCGGTTCTTCCCCCCTTGACCAGCAGTCCGAACCAAACAAGAACAAGAACAATGCGGACCGGAAGCAATTTATCATAATCCGTTATCAGTGGCCAAAGAACATCACCCACGGGGTTGCTGAGCGTCTCATTGATGAAGCGAAATAGACTTACATCAATGGAATAGAGAAAGTCCATCAGGATTCCTTCCCAGAAGAGCGGTCCCCATTCTTCTTGCGTGCAAAGAATGCAACGGCGAGGATAAGAACAACAATAACAAGGGCACCGGTGATAATCTGGCTATATGTTTGAAGATAATAGAGAACGTCATTCCAGTTGTGTCCCAAGAGGTAGCCCGCGAAAATAAGTAATGAGTTCCAGGCCAACGCGCTCACGAGTGAGAGGAGAGTGGTTCGGAGAAGGTGAAGTTCCGAGAGACCGGCAAAAAAGGAAACCACTGCCCGAGTCCCAGAAAGAAAGCGGTTAACAACAATTATCCAATAGCCGTATGCCTGAAACCAACTCTCCACTTTGCGGACCGCTTCAACAGGAATAAACTTTATTTTCCCTTGCTCGAGAATAGAGTTCCCGAACCAATCCCCAATCTTGTACATCACGACGAAACCAAGTGTGCTCCCCATGGATGCTGACAGGAGAAGTGGGAAGAAACCCACGTTCCCGGCCCCGGCGAGTGATCCTGCAAAGACGACGAGAAGGTCGCTGGGCGAAGGAGGAAAAATATTTTCAATGAAGGCAATAGCAAAAACAGTTCCGCATATGAGTAGTGGACTGGCGGCATTGAGATATGCAACTATCTGTTCAATCACGATTGCTTAGGAGAAATGGTGTTGAATACAGGCAACGGCATGAGCTGCAACCCCCTCTTGACGCCCGAGATGACCCATCCCTTCATTCGTTGTTGCTTTGATAGACACTTGCGTCATATCGATCTCAAGCGCATCCGCTACCGCGGAACGCATTTTGTCGATATATGGAAGAACTTTTGGGAGTTCCAGGATCAGCATCGAGTCGACATTGACAACGGTGTACCCTTCTTCCCTGATCAGATCACGAACGCGGTGAAGCAATTTCAAGCTCGAGATTCCTTTGAACTGCGGGTCAGAGTTCGGAAAGTGTTTTCCGATATCACCGAGAGCAGCAGCACCAAGAAGTGAATCCGCAATTGCGTGGAGGAGCACGTCTGCATCAGAGTGCCCTTCGAGTCCACGCGCGAAGGGGATTTGCACGCCACCAAGGACTAACGTTCTGCCGTCCGCGAAGCGATGCGTGTCGAAGCCGATACCGATACGAGGAGTTGAACGAGGAATGGGCTACCTTATTTCAAATTGTTGATAGGAATCTGAACACGAGGCCCATGTCAATTGAAGCTCATGGACGTGTGAAGCGCGTGGCCCGATGCGAATTGATTTGATGAATTCATCCAAAAGTCCCCGGTCGCCTTCCGCTTCAATTTCAACCTTGCCGTTGTAGAGATTTCGTACATAACCATTGATGCCTAGATTCCTTGCCTGCTGGAGAACATACCAGCGAAATCCTACGCCCTGCACAAGCCCCTGAACGATAATGTGTGCTGCAGTCTTCATTTCATCAGAGAATAATAGCACGGAGCGCAGCGAAAGTCAAGAGAGGTTTTTGTGCTCTCCGGTAGCGTCGTTCAATTCCAGGGGGATCGACTTGTTCAACCCTCCGATGTGATCAGACAATTCCGAGAGAAGAACACCTCCAACAATCAATGTCCCGCCAAAAATCCCGGGCGCTCCAATATTTTCACCCAGGACAAGGTAAGCGCTCACCGCTGCAAACACAGGCTCGATACTGAAAATAACAACAGCACGAGTAGGGGTCGTATCTTTTTGATAGCGCGTTTGTACATAAGTGGTAACAATTGTCGCCATAATTGTGAGATAGAGGATCATGGATACGCCGAGATACGTGGGGGCAAAGTTCACGTCTTCAAGAAGACCAACGGCAATCCACGCAAACAGGCCCGTGGACACCTGTTGAAGAAATGTGAGCTGAAGCGGAGTCATGTTTTTCGAAGCTACATCGAGATACACAATGTAAAGTGCGAAACTCACAGCACAGAAAAGAATCAACCCGTCTCCCACGTTAAAGGAAGATCCTTCAGGCGATGTGAGCAGAAATAGACCGCCAGTGACCATAAGAATGCCAAGAAGATTGCCATAACGCGGGGGACGCTTCTCGATAACGACCTGCAGAATCGGGACGAAGACAACCATCATTCCCGTTATGAAGGCCGACTTGGACGCGGTGGTGTAGACCTGGCCGACCAGTTGAGAACCAAATCCAAGAAAGAGAAAGAAGCCCAGGATAACCCCTTGAACAACGAATGCCCGCGGTATCGGAAAAACGCGTTTCCAGAAAACCAGGAAGAAAAGGGATGCGAGGGAAAAACGGACTGCAACAAGAAAAAGTGGCGAGATATCACGCAGGGCGATCTTCGCGACGACGAAGGTGCTGCCCCAGACGAGTGTTGTTGAAAGAAGGGCAACCTCCGCTCTCAAACGAGTTGTCATTGGTGATCCATAGGAAAAGAAAGGACGAGAATCAGACGAGGGCTTGATCGCTGGTCTGGACTTTTCCTGATTCGTACTGCTCGAACAGGCGACCCCACTGAGTCGTTGTTTTCCAGTGTTCGAAAACCTTCTCGTCCTTCAGCGGCCAGCGGTAGTAGTCATGATATGCTTCGGACCCGAAAATGAAAAAGTGTACCATCGGAGTGTGGAAGAAAAGTTTTTGCAATCCCCGGAGAGGGCCAAACCATGCAAGGTTGCCAAAGAGACTGACACCGTTGTTCCCGACAGTGAATCCCCATGATTCCTTTGAGACATCCGCACCAACAATTTCTATATCCCGCGGATCGCCAATTCCGAGCTGATCCTGATGGGCAACGTTTATGTACTCGATGGAAAGAGGGTCGAAGCCCATCATTTTCGCAGCCACTGCGTCAATCGCAACCTGATCCGAACTGGCGAGTATGTAGTCCTTGACCACCGGAAACATCGTTCTGGGTCCGGGACCGTTACCGGCAGTCGTCCCATCCATAATCGCAAAGATGCCGGAGTGAATTTCCTTTTGAATTGCGAGCAAGTCTACCAGTGTCTTGTGGATCCACGAATGTGTGTAATGGCGCTTCGTATTCAGCAAACCGCCAAACGCGTTCTTCATCGCACCGGTAGTTGTGGTATAGATATGGCATTTCACTGTGGGGAGGTGAACAATATTTTTCCCGGCGAAATAGTCTGGAATGGTGATTCCCTCTGGAAAAATCTTGTCCAGGACATGCATTTGAGCTTTAGGCTTGAACTTCGTCCATGCAATGTCCTCCGGTTTGAAATTGAATAGCACCGGAATCTCATATTGCTTGAAAATCGGGACGTAGTTGTTCAGGTCCTCCCCTTTGAAGGCGTCCGTTACGACCGTCTTGTTTTGGACGCACGTGATTTTATTGAGTCCGGCCTTCTTCAGCGCAAGGATCGTCCCCTCCATTTGCCATGGGGTTGTGTTTGCCGCGGGGAACGGAAAATGCCAAGAGATGTTATCCTTAAGAATCGTCTCAGCATTAGGAGAAAGAGCATCCTTCATCCCAGCCAATTCAGTCAGGCGAGCAATATCATCGAGAATAGTTTTGGGGGAGGTTTTGAGAACTGCAACCTTTGCCTTCATCAATACACTTCACTCCTTTGCGACTTGTTAAAATACAGCTATTTCTTCATGGATGCCGTACACTTCTGAGAGCTTTGCGCACATTTCACCGAGAGTGACATATGCACGTGTACATCCAAGAAGGTGAGGCATGATATTCGAGTTATCCCTTGCCGCCTGTAGGAGCGCACTCAAGGTGTTTTCGACATCAGCAGCATTGCGAGAAGCTCGTAATTCAGCAATTCGTTTCTTCTGTTTTACTTCCACCTCCGGCGAAATCAGGAGAATGGGGATTTCTATTTTTTCATTCTCTTCTTCGAATTGGTTTACTCCCACTATCACTTTTTCTTTTCTATCCAGCTCAAGCTGATAGCGATACGCAGCCTCAGCAATTTCTCGCTGGAAAAATCCCGCCTCAATTGCCGGAATCACTCCACCCAGGTCGTCGATCTTCTCGAAGTATGCCTCCGCTTCCCTCTCCATCTTGTCGGTAAGGTGCTCAATGAAGTAACTTCCGCCCAACGGATCGACAGTATTCGTAACGCCAATTTCATGAGCGATGATCTGCTGTGTCCGCAAGGCTATTTTCACGGCTTTCTCCGAAGGGAGGGCAAGCGTCTCATCCATTGAGTTTGTATGGAGCGATTGCGTTCCGCCGAGAACTCCGGCAAGCGCTTGAAAGGCTGTTCGAACGATATTGTTTTCTGGCTGTTGCGCCGTGAGGGTACATCCTGCCGTCTGCGTGTGGAATCGAAGAGTCAGTGATTTGGGATTCGCGGCGCCATACTTGTTCTTCATGCGCCGCGCCCAGATTCTCCTAGCAGCACGGAATTTTGCAATCTCTTCAAAGAAGTCAAGGTGAGAATTAAAAAAGAAGGAAAGGCGGGGAACAAACTCATCGACATGCATCCCACGTTCAATGCCGGCCTCGACGTACGCAAATCCATCTGCCAGAGTAAAAGCCAACTCCTGAACAGCCGTCGACCCTGCCTCCCTTATGTGATATCCGCTCACCGAGATCGGATTCCATCGAGGCATTTCCTTGCTGCAGTATTCAACGAGGTCTGTGAGGATTTTCATGGATGGTCCGGGTGGATAGATCCATTCTTTCTGGGCAATATATTCCTTCAGAATATCTGCCTGAATTGTTCCCCGAAGTTCTTTTGGCCGTGCACCCTGCTTCTCTGCAACGGCAATATAGAATGCCATAATCATTGGTGCAGGCGCGTTGATCGTCATGGAGGTTGAGATGCCTTTCAGGCTGATGCCTTTGAAGAGAATTTCCATGTCCGCAAGGGAGCTTACAGAAACCCCACAGATTCCTACCTCACCTTCCGCTAGTGGGTCATCGCAATCTCTCCCCATAAGAGCCGGTAGGTCGAAGGCGACTGAAAGTCCGTGCTGGCCACGATCCAAGAGATACTGGTATCGCTCGTTGGTGTCCTCAGGTGTCCCAAACCCTGCGAATTGCCGCATGGTCCATATTTTGCCTCGGTACATTGTGTGGTGAATACCGCGCGTGTAGGGATATTCTCCTGGAAAACCTATGTCCGCAAGATAGTTGATATCCGCAACTTCTTCCGGCGTGTACAACAAGTCGATTGGTTCGCCGCTGACAGTAGTGAACTTTGCCTGCAACTGCTTTGACTCCCGAGCAGTGGACTCCCACGATGCTCTTCTGTCGCGTATCTTATCAATCCCGTTGCTTTTCATGCTCTCTGTCGTATCCATTCGTGGCGAGGAGTGTTGTCAAAATAACAAAAAAGGTATCGGCTTACAAGAACAGGATGAGTTCGAACAGATCAAAGAATCATTAGGTTCGACCAAAACGTCGATCTAATTCATCCAATGGTATTTTCAAAACAACGGGACGACCGTGCGGACAGACATACGGCATCTGCGTTGCAAAAAGCTGATCGATGAGATTGCGCATCTCTTGTTCGGTGAGGGGATCTCCCGCCTTAATTGCTGCCTTGCAAGAATATGACTTAGCGATATTGTCTCTCACCTCAAGGGGTGAATGCTGCTGGTACTCTTTGTACATGGCAAGGAGTTCACCCAGGATTGTCTTTTCACTCCCCACTTTTACATCGGGCGGAACAGCATCAACGATGACGGTATTTTTGCCGAAAATCCGAATGCCAAACCCGAGAAGTTCAAAATACGGCAGAAGCTCCTGAATGAGGGAGTATTCGCCAGGAGTGAGCTGAATCGTCTCCGGGAAGAGAAGTTGCTGCGATGAGTAGATTGCATTCTCGAACCGCTGCAGTGTTCTTTCATAAAGAATTCGTTCGTGGGCAACATGTTGGTCAACCACAAGAAGCCCGTTTTTGACCTGCGAGAGAATGTACTTGTTATGGAGCTGCCAGATCAGCGATGCATGTGTTTCTTCGCGATCGACAACAACATGCGATTGGGTGGGTTGTTCTTGTGTCGCTGTCAGGAGTCGTCGCGCCAGGTCAGCCCCTGTGACGGCTGGGATTGTCTGACGAAAGGAAAGGCCCGGCTCAGAAGTGGGAAGGTCTATGCCGCCCGATCTGGTGTTCGAGTGTTGTCTGTCGGTGAACTTGAGTCCGAGGGACCCGAGATCGTCCCTCCCACCAGTCACCGACACAGCAGGCACGTAATCCCCCGTGGACAGAGATTTCCGTATTACGGTTGATACAAATCGGTAGATACTCTGCTCATCTTCGAATTTTGCTTCCATCTTCGACGGATGGACATTGACATCAACCCGATGGGGGTCAATGTCTATCATGAGAAGGAAGAAAGGATACGAGCCCTTCGTCAACAGATGTTCATATGCGGAAAAGACAGCGTGGTTGATATTTCGATTGCCTATCGGGCGCCGGTTGAGAAACAGGAATTGGTTCGCTTTTGTTTTCTGACCGAATGAGGGCTTGCCGATGAATCCAGAAAGAGAAATGTAGTCGGTCGTTTCCTCGACGCGGAGCAAGTGCTCCATGTGGCGTTGCCCGAAGATATCCAGCATTCGCTCCTGAAACGTCCCTTCCTGCAGTTGGAATATCGTGTCCCCGTCGCTGATAAACCGAAAGGACATTTCGGGAAAACTGAGGACCGCGCGTTGAACGGCATCATACACGTGCCGAAACTCGGTGGTGGTGGTCTTGAGAAACTTACGCCTGGCGGGAACATTATAAAAAAGATTTTTGACAGTGACAGTCGTCCCCCGTTCTCTTCCCTCGTTCGAGACAGACACATCTGCCCCGCCGTCCATATGAACGACGACAGCAACCTCATCTTCGTCACGACGCGTCTTCATCGATATCTGGGAAACCGCAGCTATTGACGCAAGCGCTTCGCCACGGAAACCGTATGTCATGATCGCATCGAGATCCTCATAAGAGGAGATCTTGCTTGTTGCGTGTCGTTGAAAGGAGGCCACTGCATCTGCCTCATCCATGCCCACACCATCATCGACCACTTGGATGAGCTTCTTCCCCCCTTCTTCAATGACAACGGTGACCGACCGGGCTCCTGCGTCGAGGGCGTTTTCCAGCAGCTCTTTCACCACTGAAGCCGGACGCTGCACAACTTCTCCTGCAGCGATCTTGTTTGCTATGTGATCAGGGAGAAC
The DNA here is from genome assembly GCA_036397975.1 of Bacteroidota bacterium. GTDB lineage: Bacteria > Bacteroidota > Ignavibacteria > UBA10030 > UBA6906 > SZUA-287. The sequence continues at coordinate 19,239 of DASWHW010000156.1, read as the reverse complement.
CTGGACTCGTCGTTGTATCATGACGTTGTCTCATCAAACAGAGCATCGACAAATTCCTTCCGGGAGAAAGGTTGCAGATCATCGAGTTGCTCTCCGATTCCGATAAAGCGAACGGGAATATTCAGCGTTCGTATAATGGAGAGTGCGATCCCTCCTTTGGCAGTGCCATCGAGCTTTGTTATAACGAGTCCAGTGACACCGACCGCTGCACCAAATTCCCTAGCCTGCGTGATGCCGTTTTGCCCGGTTGTCGCATCGAGTATCAAGAGCGTTTCGTGTGGTGCATCGGGATTTTGCTTCTGGATAACCCGTTTGATCTTTTTCAATTCCTCCATTAAATTGACACGGGTATGCAATCGACCTGCCGTATCAATAATAACAACATCATCACCACGCGCTGAGGCAGATTGAACAGCATCAAAAGCGACGGCAGCGGGATCACCATCCTTGGCGTGCCGAATCAGGTGAACGTCGGCGCGTTGAGCCCAAATTCCGAGCTGTTCGTTCGCGGCAGCCCGAAAGGTGTCCGCTGCCCCGAGTGTTACCTTCATCCCCCGTTGAGCAAAGCGATGGGCGAGCTTTCCAATCGTCGTTGTCTTCCCAACACCGTTTACGCCGATAACCATTATCACGTGTGGTTTCTGACCGGTAATGATAAACGGATCGGCGAGCTCACTGTTTGTTTCGACGAATTGTCGTTGGATTTCATCTCGAAGCAGGTGATGAAGTTCCTGAACATCCGCGTACCTGTCCTCTTTGATTCGCTTCTTAATAGCTTCGATGATTTCCATCGTCGCCTCAACGCCAACGTCGGCTGAAATGAGAGTTTCCTCCAACTGCTCGATCACCTCGTCATCGATTGTGTTCTTAGAGGTGACAAGTCTTGTGACGCTGCCAAACAAACCCTCACGCGTTTTGCTGAGGCCATGCTTTAGTTTATCGAATCCTAGTTTATCAAGAATTCCCATTCGTGCCTGATTGAAGTACGTTCATAAAGCGCGATCCATAGAGGATGAGTGAAGCGATCAAGAGACCTATGGAGATGATTATGCCTCCTTCAACCCATACCGTTGGTACCGCGACAAGGGCAAGGAACAGAGTCAGTGCGATAATTCCGACCGCCCATTTACCGGTCATGTTCGAAGGGAGAACGACTCCCTTCGATTGTTTCAACCAGAGACCAGCCAAGAGGATAAGCAGGTCTCGGCTCAACACAGAGGCAACGAACCAGAAAGGAATCCGATCCAACAGAAGGAGAATGACAAGGGTCGTCCCGACGCCAATCTTGTCAGCGATGGGATCGAGAATTTTTCCCCATTCCGTTTCCTGGTGGAAATGACGGGCAACATCACCATCAAGCTTGTCGGTTACTGCAGCGATGATCATGATGATTGCACCCCACGTGTTTGCATCATCTCTACCGGACATCATGACAAGAAACAACGGGATACTGAGGAGTGCCCTCAGGATGCTGAGAAAATTGGAGATTGTAAGAAAGCGATCCGACGGAGAATCGGTCGGAGATGAGGTTACGTCAGAACCGAAAAAGGATGTTGCGCTGTCACGTTTCATTCTCATCTTTCGTTTGCTGAACATCAACCTTCACCGGATAATTGCCACTGAAGCACGCAGTACAATAATTTTCTCCATTGTCTGTTGGCACGGAGCGCAAGAGGTCATCCAGGGACATATATTGCAGGCTGTCGACGCCAAGAGCTTCACGGATCTTTTCCGTATCCCCGTCGCACTGGTTTGCAATCAACTCCGACGGATTGGGAAAATCCATCCCATAATGACATGGATATTTGATTGGTGGTGAGGTCACACGGAAGTGTACCTCTTTTGGTCCCGCCTGCTTCACGAGTTGCACAAGTTGCTTGGAAGTCGTCCCGCGCACAATGGAGTCGTCAACGATCACCACGACCCGATCCTGAAGAACGCCGCGCACAATGTTGAATTTTGTCCTCACCTTATTCTGCCGGACATCCTGCGAGGGTTGAATAAACGTTCTTCCGATGTAGTGGCTGCGAATCAATCCAATCTCAAGTTTCGCCGTGCCTCCGCCTTTTACCGTTTGTTGAACAAATCCCATCGTTGCGGTATTACTGGAATCAGGGACGTTGATAACAATCGGTTTATCCTCAGGATCTTGCGGTGAGACCGGGGCAACCTCCGCCAGGGTCTTTCCGAGTTTTCGTCTTACCTTGTCAACGCTATGACCGAATATGTGGCTGTCCGGCCGCGAAAAATAGATGTACTCAAAGATGCAATGGTGTGGGTTTGCGGGACGATCGTCGATGCGGAGGGAAGTGACCTGACCTGTCTTTTGCGAACTTTCATTGATAACGACAATTTCGCCGGGTTCGATCTCCCTCACATATTCTGCATCAATAATGTCAAAACCAACCGTTTCCGAAGCCACCACAAAAGCGTTCTCCTTCTTCCCCAACGCCAAGGGTCGAAATCCTGCATGATCGCGCGCGGCGATGAGCATATTATCCGTGAGGATGACTAGAGAAAATGCCCCCTCAATTTGGCTTAAAGCATCTTGAATCTGCTCAATTTGAGTCTTTTTTTTGCTGCGGGCAATGAGGTGAAGAATGACTTCGGTATCGGAGGTTGTTTGGAATATGGTACCATCGTCCTGCAGGGTCTGACGAATCGTTCGAAAGTTCGTAAGATTGCCATTGTGAGCGACGCCGATGTTCCCACGTTTGTAATTGACGGTGAACGGCTGAATGTTGAGCTTATTGTTGGCAGACCCGGCTGTTGAATATCGATTATGCCCTATCGCGCTTGTCCCCTTCAACTGCTCTGTCAAAATTTTTCCGTCACGATACACATCATTTACCAGTCCAAAATCTTTGTGAACATGAAATCGATGCCTTTGTTGGTCAGGATCATAATGAGACGTGACAATTCCTGAACCCTCCTGGCCCCGGTGCTGTTGGGCGAGCAGTCCGTAAAAGGTCACCTGTGCGGCGCTTGCGTGTCCAAAAACGCCAAACACTGCGCAGTGGCAGTGTGGCTTGTCTAGAAGTTGATCAGGCATTACTCAATGAGAGAATCATCTGGGGAAGAATTGGGCACAATATACGACAAGTTCGATGTCAATACAAGATTTGGCAATTGATGGGGATAAAAAGAAGAAGGGCGATTGCTGTGCAATCGCCCTGGCATCAACCAACAATTGAAGACAAATTTTAATTAAAATTATACGCCGCGTTCATATAGCCAAACGTGTTAAGATTGTCTCCAGCACCGATGAGTCCGAGTCCGCGACGAAGAGCTTCTTCGCTCACTGTTGCGTCAAGCGAAAAATTTCCAAAACGGAAACCGACACCAAGCGTGACGATACCATCCCATGTTGAAGGGTTCAGACCTCCGATGAGGATATTTGAGAAGGGCAAAGTCGTTGTCGTCTCCCCTGTGAACCCTCGTGTTTCGGCTTCGTTCTTGAGATTTCCCATGGACCGAAAATATCCGGCACGTGCAGACATCCAATCTGTCAGCATCCATTCCGCACCAAGATTTATGGTCGGGATTGCGTTGTACGAAGCAGTAATTTTTGATTGGGCCGTATCACCATATTCAACTTTTACATCTGCATGTTGGTAGCTTATGCCACCTGCAAGGTAAAAGTCAGGTGTACGATACTCACCCCCGAGACCTATTCCATACGCCAGCGCAGATGCATCGATTTTGAATGTTGTAGGCATAAGACCACGTGGAGCCTGATCCTCTTTCGGTTCGCCATTAACAATTGCGAGGAAACCATATGGAACGAAGTTGACTTTGTTTGACATCTTCAACTTTGCTCTTCCATGAAAAATAATTTCCGTTGCCTTTGCAGAATATTCTCCCGTTGATCCAACGAGGGGCGAATCGACTTTTGCAATATCGTTTACTTTGTCCATTCTAAAAGAAAGCGCCCCCTCGATGGATGATCCTCCACCCATATCATAATTTGCACCGACGCGAACGCCGAACATGTTGGCGGAAGCTTCGGTTTCTGACGTGCCGATAGGATTCGGCGCTGACAGTTGAGTTTTACTATCGGTCCATGCGTAACCGTATGTAATTCCAAAACCAAGGTCTATTGCCCCAGCATCATACGACCCTAGCACCTCCCACGTATTCAGCACAGGTGGAATTGCTTGCGTCCCTCGCTGCGTGATGGGAGTAATCGGAGGGAATCCTGGGGGTAATCCAGGAATAGCGGGTGGACTCAATAAGAAGGAGAGGCCGTTGACAGCGGAAGGATCGTGACTGAAAATTGCGCCTAGGGACCATTCTCGTCCGAGAGAAAAATTGACGCCGGCATTCTGTAGTCCATAACCATTATCACCTGTGGAGGAACCAAGCAAAGTTCCACCACCGATGTTCGAAAAGAAATAATCCTTGTACATTGACTGATATGCGGGGTTGACGAACATCTGCGACGGATCATCCATTATAAATGGATTCAGAATGACACCTGATCCAAATTGAGAGCCACCCATCGCTGCCTGTCGTGCAAAACCTCCGGGCTTTGCATCCGAGAACGTCAGGCTGCTTAATGCCATCAGCAACAGCGCGATTGTAGCAAGCTTCATTCGCATAATATTCCTCCAGTTGTTTGTGAAAAATGTCGTAAGCCAATAACGGCTCGCCAGAATATAGTATTCGATACACGGAATGTCAATACGATGACAAACCTACTCCTCAGTGCATCAGAAAATGAGGAATTGGGGCAGATGGCACAGTTATTACCTATTGGAGCGCACCCTCGAACGAAGAGAGGGCGATCTCTGCCTCTTTCGCCGAAAGGGTAAGGGGTGGAACCCAACGCAGCACGAATTCCTGAGTGAGGTTGACGAGAACTTTGGCCTCCTGCAAAGTGTCAACGATCTTTGTTGCATCATCATACATTTCGACGCCAAGCATGAGGCCGAGACCCCGCACTTCTTTTATCTTCCGGGGAAATTGACTTTGAAGAGTTTCAAACTTGTTTTTCATTTGTGCACCGACGGACTGAACGTTCTTCAACACCCCGTGGTCCAGAATCTGCGTTAACGTGGCGAGTCCTGCGGCGCAAGCGACCGGGTTGCCGCCGAATGTCGTGCCGTGAACACCGGGCGTTAATACGTCGCCAAGGTTCTTTGAACCGAGAAACGCCCCAAGAGGAAGCCCCCCACCCAAGGCCTTCGCCACAACGACAACGTCGGGTGTTATGTCGAAGTGATTGAAGGCGAACAGTTTTCCCGTGCGGCCCATTCCTGTCTGAATTTCATCTGCGATGAGAAGAAATCCGAAGCGATTTCGTAAATCGCGCAGTGCTGACACAAACTCTTCCGACACCAAGTTGACACCTCCCTCCCCTTGAACAAATTCAACAACCACAGCAAGCGTCTCTGCGGAAATCAATTTCTCCAATGAAGCGACGTCGTTAAATTTTGCAATGGTCGTATCGGGAAGGAATGGCTCAAACCCTTCGCGATACTTTTCGCGTCCTGTGATAGACAGGGAGCCGTAGGTGCGTCCGTGAAAGGAATCAGATAACCCGATGATCGTCCGTTTTCCCTGCGGAGTTCCCCACTTACGGGCCAGCTTCAGAGCGCCCTCCATCGCCTCTGTCCCGCTGTTGGTGAAGAAGAGTTTGGAATATCCAGATTCCTGGAGCAGCCTTTCGGCGAGGAGGACCTGAGGCTCTTGATAGAACATGTTTGAAACGTGAAGGTACTTGCCAACCTGTTTCAGGATTGCCGCATTCACTACCGGATGACTATAGCCGAGCGCATTGACCGCAATCCCGGCAAACATATCCAGGTATCGGTCGCCGTCTTTCGTTATAAGGTAGGAACCTTCACCTCTTTCGATTTCAAGAGGAAGGCGTTTGTATGTGTGAAAAAGGTATTTGGCGTCTCTCTCGACTAAACTCACGAAGAGTCCTTTCCGGCTAATTGCGTTAAGAGATTGTTGAGAAAACGAACCCGTTCTTCCAGATCGTCGAGGGAGGTGTTATTCTCAATGACAAAATCGGCGAGCTCTCTAGTCTCAGATGGGGATAACTGCGTTTTCATCCGACGTTGAATGTCAACATCTCTCGCCCGGTCCCGCTTTGAAACGCGTCTAATTCTTTTCTCTTCATCTGCATCAATAACGATCACATAGTCCATTTGCTCGTCCATCCCCGTCTCAAAGATCAACGCAGCTTCGATCACAGCAAATGGAAATCGCGCAGACGGTTGAAGGTGTAAAATCTCATCGTCGATCGTCCGGAACACATGTGGATGAATCAGGTCGTTAAGTTGACGCAGGTGGATAGGACTTGAAAAGACAATCTCGGAGAGTTTGGTTCGATCGAGCCGACCGTCTTCTGAAAAGACCTCATGGCCAAAAAGCTCGCGTATCTTCTCCTGAATGGAGGTCTCCGACTCTGTCAGAGATCGTGCGATGTCATCTGCAGAAATAATGACCCGCCCGAGGCGTTTGAAGATCATGGAGGCTTCGGTTTTTCCACTGCCGATGCCCCCCGTCACTCCGACCCGGAGGAAGTGTGGCTTCACCATCAGCTATTTCGCAAATGCAACGGAGCGGAATTCACGAATGACCGTCACCTTAATTTGACCGGGGTATTCCATTTCTTGCTGGATCTTTGCAGCAATGTCATGCGCGAGTTGGTCTGCCTGGGCATCATCAATTTTTTCTTGCTCGACGACAACGCGAATTTCACGGCCGGCCTGTATCGCATAGGTTTTCGCAACACCTTGGAACGACTGGGCAAACGATTCCAGTTTTTCCAGACGCTTTACATATCCTTCAACGGATTCACGTCGAGCACCGGGACGAGCGCCGCTGATAGCGTCGGCGGCCTGGACGAGTGCGGCAATCGGCGATTCCATAGGTATATCGTCGTGATGTGCGCCGACTGCGTTGACGACGATGGGGTTTTCGTTGAATTTCTTGGTGATGTCCAAACCGAGGAGGGCATGGGGACCTTCAACCGACCGGTCAACGCATTTGCCTATGTCATGTAAGAGACCGGCTCTTTTTGCGATGCCAGGTTCAAGACTAAGCTCGCTAGCCATGGTTCCTGCGAGGTAGGCAACCTCGATGCTATGCTGCAACATGTTCTGGCCGTAGGACGATCGATATTTCATTCGGCCGACAAGCTTTGTTATTTCCTTGTGCCCGATGGGAAGTCCAAGCTCAAGAAAGGTGTTTTCGCCAGTCTTGATGATATCTTCTTCCAATTCCGTCCGAACCTTCTCCACGACTTCCTCAATGCGGGCTGGGTGAATCCTGCCATCTGCAATGAGCCTTTCAAGAGAAACACGTGCCACCTCCCTACGGAAAGGATCAAATCCAGAAAGAATAACGGCCTCAGGTGTATCATCGACAATCACATCCACCCCGGTTGCGGCCTCGAATGCTCTGATATTTCGCCCCTCCCGACCGATGATTCTCCCTTTCATCTCATCGCTTTGGATGTTCAGGACGCTCACGGTAGTCTCAACAGAGTGATCCGCTGCAGTACGTTGCAGGGCGTGAACGATCAGCTTCTGTGCTTCCCTTTTTGCCTCATCGCGCGCCTTGTCGCGGATTTCCTTCATGATATGAGCTGCATCGGTGCGTGCTTCGTTTGCGAGGTTTTCGATGAGTACTCGCTTTGCTTCATCACGCGAAATTCCTGCAAGACGCTCCAGCCTGAAATTCTCTTCAGTGATAAGGGTGTCCAGCTCTTTCTTCCGCTCATCATTCTTCCTCATGATCTCTTCGCTCTGCCTACGCATGCTCTGCACATCCCGCTCTTTCGTCCCTAACAGCTCAACCTTTCGATCAATATTCTCTTCCCGCTCATCAAGCGATTTTTCTTCTGCCTGGAGTTTGCTCCGTTTTTGTTGAACTTCTGCGTCGAAATCCTTCTTCTTCTTGTACCATTCGTCTTTTACCTCGAGAAGTTTCTCTCGTTTTATTGTGTCCGCCTCTTTCATCGCATCCGCGATGATCTTCTCGGCTTTTGCTGATGCGGACAGCACTCTATTTTGTCCACTTCGTGAGTTTAGAAACCAACCCAGACCAAAAGCGACCCCAGCTGAAAGGACGAGAAGGGGAATTACAATATTCATTTCCATGCTGCCTCCGAGTCAAAAAAAATCCGCACCCCTCAACCGTCACGATCAAGTATTATGAAAGAACCTCGATCCAACACAGTGGGTGCTCGCCTGAACGCCTTTTGCGTCCCCTCTCCTGCTCGCTTCTACTAATCAAAGATTCGAAGGTCATGGCAAGAACCTGATATCACTACCAGGGGGGCATGCAATTAACGCCCCAGAGCATAGCTCCCTAATAATAGTACTGTTGGTTCTTTATAACGTGTTTGAGACGGCTGAGTGTGCGGATAATCTGCACGAACTCATATTCACCGATTGTTACAACGGATATGCATCCTCCTGAAATGGTCACGATTGCGGAATGTCTTCTGAACAGTCACCAAGAAACCCAGTTATTTTTGCAAGTTCAGCTTCAATCTGAGAGGCATGTGATTTTGTCCCCTCCTGTTCTTTCAAGTACTCTTCCGTAATATTGAGCGCAGAAAGAACGGCTACAGTAAGTGTCGGTTGTTCGGGAAGTTTTTTGTGAATAGAGTTGATCATGTCATCAACATGTTGCGCAACTTTTCGAGTGAATTCTTCACTCTCCCCGCGCAAAGGGTACTCTGACCCGAATATCTTGACTTTAATACTCTTCCGTTCTGGTGCGTTCGTCATATGCAGTGTTCGTTGTTACCGGGGTTCTCCGTCATTTATAAATAACCGTCTATCCTAGCGAGAAGGTCTTTCACTTTCGCCATCAAAACTTCTCGATCGCCATTGAACTGAACGGCGGCGCGTGCAGTTTCTGATTGAACTTTTTCTTCCTTGAGAGATGCAACGAGAGATTCCGATTTGGCAAGATCTGATTTGATTTTCGAAATGTCTCCCTCTAGGGCTTTGACACGCTCACTCAATGAGGTTCGCTGGTTGCGAAGCGATTCAATCGCATCCGCCGCCTTACGTGCTGCATCCCAAAGCGCTTGCAAGCCTTTGCTTACTCCCTCAACTTCAGGAAGTACGATACTTGTGCTTTGAGTTAAGTTCTCTTCCACGATTAAGCCCGTATCTCCATAGGGATGATCGCCTTCACTATTAAAAACTCCTCAATGTCGCTCCTAGTGAGCGCTCCGCAGCGAGTGTAATTCTGCTTATCTCCGCTTCAATCTCAGAATCAGTAAGAGTTTTCTCTCTTGACAACAGCGAGATTGTGTACGCAAGACTCTTCTGATTTGCAGCGAGTTTATCCCCCTGATATACATCAAACAACTCTATGCGGTTGAGGAGCTCACTTCCATTTTTTCGAATGCATCGCTCCAGATCGTCGGCAGAGACCTTGTCAGAGACTATAAAAGCGATATCTCTCTGGACCACGGGATACTTCGGCAATGGGCTGTACTTTCTGTCCTGCATAGGAATCAAGGAACTGAGAAGCAGCTCTCCGACATACACTTCCTGCCCTATGTCAAATAGCGCTCTCAAAGAACTCCTTACCTTACCGAGGTACCCGGCATAACTTCCATTGATTTCAATGGCTAGCGTCTGTTCAGTTAAACTTTCGCTGGTAGAATAATAAATTAACTTAGCTTTGTCAAGACCTAGACTTACACAAAGAGCCTCAAGCTCTCCCTTCAAGTCGAATATTGAGATGGATTGAGCTGGTTCCACCCACGTTCTGGGGGATCGCTGACCAGTTATTGCCACTCCAACTCGCTCGTCTTCCATGGCCGATTCAAAACTTTGACCATTGGTTAAAGGATGCCGAGACTCGAAGACATGGCCGATCTCGAAAAGGCGGACATGCCTGTTCCCGTAATTGTAGTTGCGTGCCACGCAGTCCAGAAGGCCAGGAATCAATGATGCCCGAAGGAATTCCATTCCTTTGTTTTGTGGGTTTTTTATGGGGACATGCTCCCGATTTACGGCATTTGCGCGGGCAAGGTCATACATGGAATTAGAGATCGCTTCCTGAAATCCGGCACCGACAAGAGAAGTTCGCACTGGGTCCGACTGATGGCCGGTTGGAAATGGCTGCATCAGGTTAACAGAAGCAATGCCTTTTTCCACAATGGAATCATATCCGTAGACTCTTGCAACCTCCTCGATCAAGTCGATCTCGCGTTCAATATCCGCGCGAAAGGTCGGAACGGTGCAGGTCATCTTATCCGCTTTCCCCGAAGATACTTGAATGTCAAGATCCTTGAGAATCTTCTTCACGGCCGGCGATGACAACCTCGTCCCAAGAACGTGGTTGACTCGAGAAATGCGAAGCGGGATTTTCCGAGGAGCTATCTTGCGGGGGTAAATATCAATAGTCCCTTTTAGCAGCTCCCCGCCGGCCAGCTCGAGGATAAGTGTGGCAGCGCGATTCAAGGCAGCAACGGTTCCGTTCGGATCTGTACCACGCTCGAATCGGTATGATGCATCAGAGGAAATCCCCAGGGCTCTCGCTGTCTTCCGGATGTTCCTAGAATTCCAGTAGGCACTTTCAAGAACTATGTCGGCCGTATTGTCGTTAATTTCCGAGTTCTCTCCACCCATGATCCCGGCAATCGAAACGGGGCGTTCAGCATCACACACCATGACTGCCTCAGGAGGTAGTTCGTGATCCTTTCCGTCCAACGTCCTAAAGTGTGCGCCGCTCTTTGCTTGTTGGATAATCAACTTTTTGCCCCGAAGGAGTGAATGATCGAAGGCGTGAAGAGGTTGCCCAAACTCGTACATAACAAAATTTGTGACATCCACGATATTATTTCGTGGTCGAAGGCCGACGTTTTTCAAAAACTTCTGGAGCCACTCTGGGGAGGGGCGTATTGTGACCCCGCGAATGACACGAGCTGAAAAACGGAGACAATTGTCCTTGTCAAGTACACGGACAGAAAGGAACCGGGAGGCTGGAGTCTTCCCTTCCCTTGGTCGGGAGAATGGAGGAGAGACCTTCTTTCCAACAATGATGCCGATTTCCCGGGCAACGCCGATATGGCTCAATAAATCGGGCCGGTTGGCAGTTATTTCAACATCATACAACACTTCGTTTTGTCGCAGAGCCACTGCCAGAGGCTGTCCCACGCGCGCTGATCTATTGAGGACCAAAATACCATCGGCGTCTTTTCCCAAATCAAGCTCGTAAGCGGAACAAATCATTCCAAATGATTCAACGCCGCGAATCTTGACTTGAGAAAGGATAAACGGCTGTCCATTCGGGTCATGTTGATTCCTGGGGACGGTTGCACCGACCAGTCCCACTGCAACTTTCTGCCCCACCGCCACATTCGGAGCACCGCAAACGATTTGAAGCAATTCCTTTTTGACATCTACCTTACAAACAGATAGTCTGTCAGCATTCGGGTGGCGGGAACACTCCAGAACCTTTCCCACGACGAAGCCATTGAATCTCTTGCCAAGATCCACAACACCTTCAATTTCTACTCCCAGCATGGAGAGCTTATCTGCGAGAACTGCCGGGGGAAGAGTGAAAGGAACGTAGCGTTGGAGCCAGGTGTGGAGGACGTGCATGTGTAATCAGAATTGATTGAGGAAACGAACATCGTTTTCGTACAGGAGGCGGATATCATCGATACCATAGCGAAGCAGGGCAATGCGCTCTATCCCCATCCCGAACGCAAATCCAGTGTATTTCTCTTCGTCATATCCGACTGAAAGAAACACATTTGGATCTACCATCCCGCAGCCGAGAATTTCCAGCCATCCTTTTTGTTTGCAGAGCTTACATCCTTTCCCGCCGCAAAGGAAACAGGAAATATAGATGTCAGCGCTCGGTTCCGTGAAAGGGAAAAATGTAGGGCGAAATTTGTACCGAACGCTGCTCCCGTAAAAACGTTTGATGAAACTAATCATGGTTCCCTTCAATTCACTGAAGGTCACTCCCTCATCGACATACAAGCCATCCACTTGATGAAACACACAGTAGCTTCGTGCAGAGATTGCTTCGTTACGATACACTTTGCCAGGCATGATGATTCGCACCGGAGGTTGATGCTCTTCCATTACCCGAATCTGGACCGGTGTTGTATGCGTCCTCAAAAGAAGATTGTCGTTCAAAAAATATGTGTCTTGAGCGTCCCGTGCCGGATGATGAGGAGGGAAATTAAGAGCTTCAAAGTTGTGATAATCATCTTCGATTTCCGGTCCGTCGGCAATACCAAAACCCATCGATACGAAAATGGATTTGATTTCATCGGCTGTCTGTGTGATGGGATGCTTCGTGCCAACGAAGCGGGAGCGACCCGGTAGGGTCAGGTCAATACTGTGATCGTCGCGATCGCCTTCCTGGAGGGTGTTGATTTTTTGGTCGAAGGCAGATTGAACATGCGAACGCAGAGTATTCAGTAGTCTTCCCACCGAGGGCCGTTCTTCGGCCGCGATCCCCTTCATCTCGTCAAACAAGGAAGCGATGGAACCCTTACGCGCAAGAAACCGAATTCGAAAGTCTTCGAGCAATTCCCGTGAGGTTGCCTGGGCGAGGGACGCTTCGGCCTCCTGGAGGAGGGAATCGATTTTCGACTTCATGTTCATTTGGGTTTCAGGAAGGATGACCGTACAAAAACACACACTCCCATCACGCCGACGAATCTGAGTTCGGCAACGTGAATGGGAGATTCATGCATTACGCGATCGCGAACTTGACCACTTCTTCAAAGGCACCAGGGTTACTCACGGCCATTTCCGCAAGAACCTTTCGATTAATATCAATGCTCTTTTTGTGAAGAGCGTTGAAAAGCCGGGAATACGTTGTTCCGTGAAGTCTGGCGGCTGCGTTAATTCGTGTGATCCAGAGTTGTCGAAACGTCCTCTTCTTCGCCTTGCGGTCACGATAGGCATACTGCATGCCCTTGTCAACGTGATGTTTAGCGACGGTGAGGACTTTGCTTCTCGCACCCCATGCGCCTTTCGCCTGGCGGAGAATCCGCTTGCGGCGGCGATGGGAGGCAACTTTGTTCTGTGAACGAGGCATAGTTGCTCTTGTCCCTTTATTGTGATTGATATTCCGTCGAAGCCATAGATGCCGACGGTTTACGAGAAAACACTATGACTGCAACATGATTTTGACGGCCCTGGTATCAGCCTTCGACGCAAGGCCTCCCTTCCGGAGATTTCGTTTTCGTTTGGTTGTCTTCGAGGTCAAGATATGACTTCGAAACGCCTTGGCGCGTTTCACCTTACCAGAACTGGTAATCTTAAATCTTTTTTTGGCACCGCTTCGTGTTTTCATCCGTGGCATTGAACTATCCTCTCTTAGTTGTCTTCTTCTTTCGTTGAGTCGAGTTTCTTCTTGCGCTCCGGCGCAAAGATGGTGATCAAGCTTCTTCCTTCGAAATGGGAAGGTTGATCGACTTTGGAAACATCCTGGAGTGCTTCCGTGAGACGTGCCAACAATTCTTCACCATTTTCCTTGTAGGTGATCGATCTTCCTCTGAACACGACGGTCGCTTTTACTTTATGCCCTTCGGCAAGAAACTGTCGGGCGTGCCGCATCTTGAAATCAAAGTCGTGGACATCAGTATTGGGTGAGAACCGGAGTTCTTTGAGCAGCGAAACGTGTTGATGTTTTTTTTGAATCTTGTCTTTCTTTGCCAGCTCATACTTAAACTTGCCAAAGTTTATCACCTTGCACACAGGAGGCTTTGCGTTCGGAACAATCTCGACAAGATCCGCATCCTGTTCCTTGGCAAGCGCGATGGCATCCTTTGGGGTCATGACTCCAAGCTGTCCACCGTGATGATCGATCACACGGATCTCCGGGACTTTGATTTCTTCATTAATGCGAGGACGTTTTTCTTTGCCGATGGCTTTTCTCTCCTAAGCTGTGATCAGTTTCTGACGTATTTCCTGCGAGAATTTGGTAATGATGTCGTTCATGGAAAACAAACCAAGGTCCCCCTTCTTGTGCTGACGCAAAGACACAGTGGAATTTATCTTCTCCTTCTCACCCAGCACGAGCATGTAGGGAACTTTCTTCGTCTCCCACTCACGGATCTTATAGCCGATCTTTTCGTTCCGATCGTCAATTTCGACCCTCAGATTGGCAGCCTTCAAATCATCGTGAACTTTCTGCGCATAGTCAATCTGCTGTCCGGTAATCGGCAGAACCGCACATTGGACAGGGGCCAGCCACAGAGGAAAATCGCCCGCAAAATGCTCAATCAACACGCCAATGAATCGCTCCATGGAGCCAAACGGAGCACGGTGAATTATTACGGGCCGATGTTTCTGTCCATCACTTCCGGTGTATTCGAGATTGAACCGCTCCGGCATTACGTAGTCAACCTGAACCGTGCCCAACTGCCAGGTTCTCCGAAGCGTATCCTGCACCATGAAGTCGATCTTCGGGCCATAGAACGCTGCCTCCCCGACCGCAACATAATAATTGAGCTGCGAAGCGTCCGCTGCCTGCTTAATATCTGCCTCGGATTGCTCCCACATCTCATCCTTGCCGCCGTACTTTTCTTTATTCTTCGGATCTCGAAAAGACAAGCGAGTCTTGAAATCACTAAATCCGAGCTTGTTAAATACCAATTGGATCAGTTCAATAACAGAGATCAATTCATCCTTCAATTGATCCTGCCGGACATACATGTGAGAGTCATCGACCGTGAACGATCGAACCCGGGTCAATCCGTTCAGCTCGCCAGATTGTTCGTAACGATAGACTGTCCCAAATTCTGCCAGGCGCAATGGAAGGTCGCGGTAACTTCTCGGCTTTGCAAGATAAATCTGGTGATGATGAGGACAATTCATCGGCTTCAACAAGTATTCTTCCTCATCAACCTTCAGCGGTGTGAACTGACTTTCTTTATAATACGGATAGTGACCGCTGGTCTTATATAGATTTATATTGCCGATGTGCGGCGTGACGACTGGAAGATAACCGCGCTTCCTTTGTTCTTCGCGTAAGAAATTCTCAAGAGTCTCGCGGAGAATCGTCCCTTTTGGAAGCCAAATCGGAAGTCCCGCACCCACTTTTGGTGTGAGGAGAAACAATTCCAACTCAGCACCGAGTTTTCGGTGATCTCTCCGTTTTGCTTCCTCCAGCCGGAAGAGATGTTCCTCAAGCTCTTTCTTCGTCGGAAAAGTAATTCCATAGATGCGTTGCAGCATCTTGTTCTTCTCATCGCCGCGCCAGTATGCGCCGGCAATGCTCAGAAGCTTGATTTCCTTGATCGCACCGGTCGACGGGATATGTGGTCCGAAACAAAGGTCGGTGAATCCTCCCTGATGATAAAAAGTAATCTCCTCCCCCTTCAGCCCCTCGAGCAAATCAAGTTTGAGCGGGTCCTGCTTCTTCTTGAAGTAGGCAACCGCATCATCCCAGCTTCTTACCTCACGAACGTATGGAACATCGCGCGTTGCAAACTCACGCATCTTTCCTTCGACCTTTCCAAGGTCATCCATTGAAAGGGAATGGTCGCCCATATCAATGTCATAGTAGAAGCCTGTTTCGATTGGAGGGCCGATCCCAAACTTCGTACCCGGAAAAATAGACTCGATTGCTTCTGCCATCAGATGAGCGGAGCTGTGCCAGTAAGTCTTCTTCCCTTCTTCATCCTCCCACTTCAAAATCTTCACCGACGAATCCTTGGAGATCGGCCGAGAGAGATCCCACACCTCCCCATCGACGGTAATCGCAAGCGCTGCCTTTGCAAGATTGCTGCCGATACTTTCCGCAACAAAGCGTCCAGTCACTCCCTTTTCAAACTCCCGCACTGTTCCGTCCGGAAGTGTAATGTTCACGTGATTCATCTTTCGAAACATCAATCCAATAAAAAATCGGAGCGTAACTCCGATTCAGATGGCTGTTCTTGGTGGGCGATACAGGAATTGAACCTGTGACCTCTACCATGTCAAGGTAGCGCTCTAACCAACTGAGCTAACCGCCCGCTTCAACCCCGAGGTCGCGATTGATCTGTACCGAGGGCCGGACTTGAACCGGCACGGACCTTACGGCCCTCAGGATTTTAAGTCCTGTGCGTCTACCAATTTCGCCACCCCGGCGATGTGGTCGGGGTTCATTCAGAAGCAGAGGCGCCGAGTGGATTCGAACCACCGCATAAAGGTTTTGCAGACCTCTCCCTTACCACTTGGGTACGGCGCCGTGTTCATGCAGGTCCCTCCGTAAATAAAACCCCGCCACCTGGTGGGATTAATGGTGGCGGGGCCACTTTAAAGAGGAAGTGTACTGCAAAGAAAACGCAGCGCGATTACCACGTTTTCCTTTTGCCCCGATAGTTTGGGGCAGAGCGGGAAACGGGATTCGAACCCGCGACATCAACCTTGGCAAGGTTGCGCTCTACCAACTGAGCTATTCCCGCACGGGGTAGACAATATACCAAACAGGACTTTGGGTATCAAGCCCTTTTTGACACGAATTATGCTCGGAGAAAGAGCAAACAAAAATCCTCGGTGCATCTTTCGACATTTCCCATCCTATCTGGAAATGTCAAGTATTTTGTACTTCAAAATTCCAGCAGGGACTTTGATATCGATCTCCTCCCCCTTTACCCTCCCTAAAAGAGCCTTTCCAATTGGGGAAGTAACCGAGATCTTCGAGTCCTCGAAGTTTGCTTCTTCCGGGGAAACCAGCAAGTATTCAACCTCATCTTTCGTTTTCAAATCTCGGATTTTTACTTTGCTGAGGATATAGATCTTGTCGTTTGGGAGATCTTTCGCCTCAATAATCTTTGCCCGGGACAAGGTTATTTCCAATTTTCCGATCTTGAGTTCGAGATGTTGCTGCTCTTCTTTCGCGGCATCATATTCTGCGTTCTCAGAGAGGTCGCCGTGACCACGCGCTTCAGCGATCTTTGCCGCCATCACCTTGCGTCCATTCGTCTTCAGCTCTCTTAGCTCCTGTTCAAGCTCCACGAGTCGTTCTCTCGTTAGATAAACTGTTTCGGAAATACCATTTACAGTCATGCGTCACTCCACTGAAGAAGAATCGTTACAAAAAGAATAGCCATCATTCAACTCCCTGAATGGTGGCTACGTCCAAGTTCTTATGAATATTCTGATGATAAATAAGAAACCCATCCGAGAAAAGCAAGCGGATGGGTTTCTAACTTTGCGTTTTTGATGAATCGATCAAAATCAGGTGCCCCAGCTTGTCTCGCTTTGTTTTTAGATACTTCTCATTCACCTCATTCGGACCCACTTCCAGCGGTACCCGTTCAACAATTTCCAATTCATATCCCGTTAGGCCAACAACTTTGCGGGGATTATTCGTCATAAGCCGCATTTTCATTACGCCCAGGTCTCGAAGAATCTGTGCTCCAATTCCATAGTCTCGAAGGTCGGGTCGGAAACCAAGTTTCTCGTTCGCTTCTACCGTATCAAGCCCCTCATCCTGGAGTTTATACGCTTTCAGCTTGTTACTCAATCCAATTCCCCTTCCCTCCTGTCGCATGTAGAGAACTACACCTTGCCCTTCTCGTTCGATCATATGAAGAGCAGCTACGAGTTGTTCATTGCAGTCGCATCGCAGGGAACCAAACAAATCGCCAGTGAGACACTCTGAATGGACTCGCACGAGAGTTGGGATTTCGGGACGTATCGTGCCTTTGACAATCGCGATGTGTTCCTTGTTATCGGTTTCGCTCTTGTAGAGGTTGATCTGAAATTCTCCATATTTGGTCGGCAGCTGAGTGTAGACAACACGCTGCACAAGTTTCTCCCTCGTCATCCTATGGCTAATGAGGTCCTGAACGGTGACCAGTTTGAGGCCGAATCGATCCGCCAACTTTTTTAATTCTGGGACCCGTGCCATTGTCCCGTCCTCATTCAGTATCTCACAGAGAACGCCTGCTGGTTTTACACCAGCGAGACGGCACAAATCAACAACCGCTTCTGTGTGTCCGGCGCGTCGCAACACGCCTCCATCGAGCGCTCGCAGCGGGAAGACGTGCCCGGGTCGTGCAAGGTCGCTCGGCTTTGTGCTCGGATCAATGAGCGCCTTGACGGTTGCGGCCCGATCCTGTGCGGAAACACCCGTCGTTGTTCCGTGGATAAAATCGATCGACACGGTAAAGGGTGTTTCATGCAATGACGTATTGCTATCAACCATCATTGTCAGGCCGAGCTGATCAGCGCGTTCGCCGGTTAACGAGGCACAGATAATGCCCCGACCTTCCTTTGCGAGAAAATTAATCACTTTCGCGTCAACAAATTCAGCAGCGCAAATGAAATCACCTTCGTTCTCACGATCATTGTCGTCAACGACAATAACGATGTTGCCGGCCCGAATTGCTTCGATCGCTTCTTCGATGGTATCGAACTCGTCAGTCTTGGATTTCTTCTGTGACATATAAACCTCCCTGGTGGAAAGGATCGCGTCACCCTTTCCGTTCTACACTTTTCTCCTTACTTCCCGTTCTTCTTTTCGCCTTCACCGTCCTTCACGATTGCACCAACCGCTGACCGCTCGAATTTCATCTTTATATTGTCACCAACCTGAAGCAAGAATGTCTTTTCATCGAGGCCGGCGATCGTGCCGTGCAAACCTCCCGACGTCACGATCTTATCACCTTTTTTGATTGCTTCAAGCATCTTCTGCCGATCCTTCTGTCGTTTCTGTTGCGGACGGAGGATCATGAAATAGAAAATGCCAATGATAAGCGCAAACATGATGAGTGTGCTCATCAATCCCCCATCGCCTCCGCCACCATTTGGCGGCGGCGCCATTGCAAGAATCGGACTAAGATTCAATGTGTTGCCTCCTTATGTTCTTCGATGTGATTTATGAAACGAGTGCCCCTTCTTTGGAGAGGCGTCCAAGTTGTTCGTTTTTCCATGATTGGAATTCGTCATTCAGAATCGCTTCGCGTGCTGCGCGCAAGAGCCACAGATAGAACGAAAGATTGTGAATCGATGCAAGCTGCAAGGCAAGTATTTCGCTTGCCTTAAAGAGATGACGAAGATACGCGCGTGTAAAATTGGAACAGGTATAACACTCGCACTCGGGATCAACCGGCGAGAAATCCAGCGAATGCGTTGCGTTCCTCAAATTCAACTTTCCGGAGCGCGTGAACACCACCGCGTTACGCCCGTTCCGTGTGGGCAGAACGCAATCGAACATATCAATGCCTCGATCAATGGACTCCAAAAGGTTTTCCGGAGTACCCACCCCCATAAGGTACCGTGGTTTCTCCGG
>DASWHW010000155.1:0-1663 GCA_036397975.1 Bacteroidota bacterium | reverse complement strand
CTGAGATTGCGGTGACCGCAAGTTCGCCTTTCATCGCACGCTCGTTCAGTGACTGTATGTCTTCCAGCAAATGCTCGATCTTGATTCCTTCCAGTTTCACCTTGCCGCTCGCGAGTCCATAGAACATGAATGCATCGTCAGGATCGGGGCTGTGTCCGACAGTGATTGCTTTCTCTATCATCAGGTTCCTTGTATTTGGTTCTCCGAAACTATCTGAACTCATCCCCTCGACAAGTCGTCAACGACCCGACGGGTCCGTAGACCCATGGGGAGTCGTTGACCGACCCCTTCTCTTTCGAAGAGAAAGGGAGGTGTACAGGGTGAGTTCGCATTAAGATATTGCCGAAATACTCACGACTTCGATCCTTCATAGATCGATGCGATCCCGAATGTCAGTCGCCGTAGTTTGGTCTCAGTAAATCCTATCTTCATGAGAATCTGCAAGAAATCTTCCCCTTCTGGAAAAGTCATCACCGTGTTGGGAAGATAGGTATACGCCTCCCGGTGTTTCGAAACGATTCGTCCGATAAGCGGAAGAATATGACGGAAGTAGGCAAAGTATATCTGCCTGAAAGGAAAGGCGGAGGGACGTGAGAACTCGAGAACCAGGATCTTGCCCCCTTTGCGAAGCACGCGGTGCATTTCCTTCAAACCTTTTTCAAGGTTCTCAAAATTGCGTGCACCGAACGCGACAATTGCGGCGTCAAATGTTGCGTCCTCAAACTTGAGATGTTCCGCCTCTCCCGATTGCAGCGATATCTTCGGATCGAGACCACGTGCTGAGACTTTGTTTCGGCCAATCTTCAGCATTTTCTCTGCAATATCCACGCCGACGATCTGGTCGGGTTCAAGTCGGAGAGCAGCTATTGCAAAGTCAGCCGTGCCGGTCGCGACATCGAGAATGTTTTTTGGGTGAAGGTCGCGCAACGTCTCAATTGCTGTCCGACGCCAATAGAAATCAATGCCGCCGCTGAGCAGATGGTTCAATAGGTCATAGCGTTTCGCTATGGAATCGAAGAGGGATCGGACGTATTGCTTCTGCAAGCGGACAGGGCGGAGTTGTTTTGAAAACCGGTCACAAGATAGCAAAGTCCGGAAGGAGTTCCAATAACGCACCTTGACTTTCAGAGACTCATCCCGTATCATTTTGCAGACGTTATGATTTTCAACAGCACTCCATATTACTACCCCTGGCATCCGCAGAACGTTCCTGTGGTGGAGTGATTCCTTTTTCGAATTAGAAGTACAGTACGACAAAGAACCTTCACCCAGACACGGTGGAGGTTTTTCGTTTTTATGATGGAGTTCAATGCCTCGCTCGGACACCATATCCGTAAAGTTGAAACCGGATCGTAATCGGTCCTATTCGATTACAATCAGTTCCGGACTTCTTGCAAAGATTCCTATTCTCCTGCAGAAAGAATTTGGGGACGCCAGGGTCTTCATCATCACTGATGAAACCGTACGTGAAGAATATGGACAGAAGCTTCTGCAGGAATTCCATGCTGCCGGTCAAGAGTGCGCCCTCCTGGATTTTCCTCCAGGCGAGAAGTCGAAACAACAATCAGTTGTGGATGCGCTGTACGGCCAACTGCTGGAGCTTGGCATTCATCGGAATAGTCTGATCATTGGGCTTGGCGGAGGGGTTGTTGGAGACGTCGCG
>DASWHW010000154.1:0-4218 GCA_036397975.1 Bacteroidota bacterium | reverse complement strand
CACATGGCAATGTGGGACGATCAGGAAATCTATATGAATGGCGTCATCAAGTTCATCAAAGCTGTTGACCATGGAGAGACGAAGTTATCGTACTAGAAATTCACGATCTGGATCTTTACACGTCCAGCGAAACCGGGCGTTGTTTTGCTTGGAACTGCTGGTTAAGGCTGGGCACCTGGTATCCAGTCACTTTTTCCCGCCTACCTCTTTATCTTTACTCAATTCGACATCATCAGAACAGGTATAGACATTGTGCTATTTCCCCCAGAATGATTCTGTTACGATAAAGTACTCACTGCCTTGCCGCTTGTTTTTCGACGACGAGCGGCAATACGGGATTCCGACTCCATTCCTGCGCTGAGCCGTCATACATTCTTGCATCGTATCCAAGCAACCGCGCGACGAAGTACACTAAGCTTGCCTGCTGACCGATGTGGCAGTACGAAACCACCGTCTCACCTGACCCTACTCCATTCTGCAAAAACATTTCGCGCAACGTCTCAATCGGTTTGAACATCAATGAGTCGTCAACCATGTCACTGTACGGGATATTAGTGGCCCCGGGGATATGTCCCGGGCGGTCCGCGTTGCCTAGTCTTTCGCCGCTGTAGAAATCCGGCGTTCTTGCATCCACGATCGAGACACTTGAATTGTCAAGGTTCTTCTTTACCCAGTCGAGGTGAGCGATAACGTCTTTCTGTTCATGCGGGGTGAACGAGCCTCTCTTGGGAGTAACAACGTTGGAGGTAACGCTCCGCCCTTCGCGAGTCCATGCACGCATACCTCCGTCAAGTATGTACGTTCTGTCCGAGAGCCCGATGTAGTCCAGCGTAAGGTACACTCGGCCGGTTGGAGAAACCCAATCGTTTCCATAGTAAACAACGACAATAGAGTTGTCGGAGATTCCTTTTGACTCAAACGCAGAATCGAGTTGTGAAACGGAAGGTATTTCCAGCGTCAACAATCCTTCACCGCGCGGTGTAGAGATCTCGGAAGTGCCGATGTACTGGGCTCCGGGAATATGCGCGGTATCGTATTGCGCTTTATCCCCAACGTGGAGGAGAACCACCTCCGGGCTTCCCAACCGCTCGGCTACCCATGACGATGAGACAATATAAGTCGATTTTTCGCTCCTGCCTGCGGGACCAAGAACCTGGACGGAGAGAATTACGGCGAACAACGGAACAAGGATAATGCGTAGCATAGGAAGCTCCTTGCTCTTAAGCGGGACGATTGGAGGTATGATGTTAGTATTCTTACGAAGGGAAAGACATTTTGATTCACCTTGCGATATGCTCATAATTTTCTGATTATGTCTTGCCTACGATTCAATTCTTAAAACCTCCATTCATTCATCTAAGGAGATTTACCGTGAAAAGCACTCTCTTGCGCACAATTGCAATTGCCATTGCCTGCGGCTGTTGGACCAGCGCCCAGGCACAACTCGAAACCCCGGCAGCAAGCCCCAAAGGCAAAGTCGAACAAAGAGTCGGTGTTATGGACGTAACTATTGAGTATTCGAGGCCTGGGGTCAAGGGGCGCAAGGTATTTGGCGACCTTGTGCCATACGGGGAGGTCTGGCGGACAGGAGCAAATGCACCGACCACGATTTCCTTCAGCGACCCCGTAAAACTGGAAGGAAAGGATATCCCTGCTGGAAAATATTCTCTTTATACGATTCCAGGGGAACAGGAGTGGACAATCATCATCAATAAGAAAGCATCGGGTGGTCGGGATGAAAAAGAGGATCAGGCGACATTCAAGATAAGACCCACGGCGCTTGCTTCGTCCACTGAGACCTTCACCATCAACGTCACTGACATTCGCACAAGCACAGCAAACGTTGAGCTTGCCTGGGACAAAACCTCGGCGAAGTTCAAGATGGAGTTCGATGTGGATGCGAAAGTGATGGCAGCGATCAAGAAGGCGATGGAGAATCCGCTGGAAGATGTTGCGTCGATGTACTTTCAGTCCGCATCCTATTATTACGAGAATGGGAAAGACCTGAAACAAGCACTTGAATGGATAAACAAGTCACTGGAGATCAACGGCGATCCATTTTTCATCTGGCGGGTCAAATCCCAGATTCAGGCAGCCCTCAAGGACTACAAAGGCGCAATCGCATCTGCCGAGACGAGCAAGGCAAAGGCAAAGGAAGCAGGGAACGATCAGTTTGTGAAATTCAACGACGACGCGATCGCCGAGTGGAAGAAGATGAAGTAGCAACCCAGTGTCCAATTCTCCGGGAGGCAACATTCCACGCGTTACAGCGTACCTGGTAGATACCTCCAATGCTCTCTCACGCCGATACGAAAGTTCTTATTGCAGCACGAATCGTACGCATGTTTGCGTACGGCTTCGCGTCGGTGGTGTTGGCGCTGTTTCTTGCTGAGCTCGGTCTCAGCGAAGAAGAGATCGGTCTGTTGTTCACTTTCACGCTTCTCGGCGATGCCGGGATTTCCCTCTGGATAACAACACGGGCAGACAACGTTGGGCGGCGGGGAATGCTTCTGCTCGGCGCTTTTCTCATGCTCGGTGCCGGGGTTGTTTTCGCGGTGACGGACAATCGGGCGTTGCTACTTCTCGCTGCGATCATCGGCGTGATCAGTCCGGGCGGAAAGGAAATCGGCCCATTTCTTTCCATCGAGCAGGCTGCGCTCACGCAACTCTCCCCTGATATCAAGCGGACGCACCTCTTTGCCTGGTACAATCTCTTCGGTTCCCTCGCCGCGGCATTTGGTGCGCTTGCCGGTGGATTTATTGCTCACGCGCTGCAACAGAACGGTCTGCCCGCTGTCGATGCCTATCGATGGCTGATACTTGGCTATGCACTGAGCGGAGGTCTGCTTGGGCTGCTCTTCCTTCGCCTCTCCCCGGCAATTGAAGTCCCTGCACGATTGGATCAAATTCCCATGAAACGCACCTTCGGTCTGCATCAATCGAAAGGGGTGGTCGTGAAGATGAGCTTGCTCTTCGGCATGGACGCATTTGCCGGCGGGTTCATCGTGCAGAGTATGATTGCCTATTGGTTCTATCTGAAGTTCGGCGTTGGTGCGGACGTACTGGGCGAAATCTTCTTCGGAGCAAATCTTATTGCAGCCATCTCCGCGCTTGCTGCAGCAAGGATTGCCAAGCGGTGTGGACTAGTGAACACGATGGTGTTCACGCACATTCCTTCCAGCATCCTCCTGATACTCGTCCCGCTGATGCCGACGCTCCCCCTGGCAATTGCAATGCTTCTTCTTCGCTTCACCATTTCACAGATGGATGTACCGACCCGCCAATCGTACACGATGGCGGTTGTCTCTCCCGATGAACGCTCGGCCGCATCGGGCGTTACCACTATTGCCCGTTCGGTGGGTGCGAGTCTCTCCCCAACGCTCACCGGAATGTTTCTCGCGAATCACGCTCTCATGAGCGCTCCGTTTTTTGTTGCCGGTGGATTGAAGATCATCTATGATCTCTTGTTGTACCGGAGTTTTAAGAAAGTAATACCGCCTGAAGAAGGGGGAGAGTGACGGTAGCACCGTGGAACTCATTTCATGAACAGTCGGTATACAGTCAATTCATTCAGGACTATTCGTTCTCTCTCCTTAGTACCCTGATTTTCCGCGGTACCCAACCCCCTTGATTTTGTCATATTACTCAAGGTACCTTCCTGCCATTCCAAACACGCCTCTCTTCTCATTCTTTGAAAATTCTTCCCGGGAAGAGGACATGTCAACCCATTATACCACTTTCGGGAGGCATGACCATGAAATCCGCGCTGCTATTTTGTGTGTTCCTCAACCTCGCCTGCAGCACAACCCACCTAATTACTCCTTCTCCCCAAGACGATGAAATGTCATTTGACGAATTTAATGCCGGTCTCGATCAGAAGGAGGCGACCATCGTATTCACGAATGACACAAGCGTTGCCGCCCTCGGAGTTTCTATCACTCCTGATTCCCTCTTCTGGTCGGATGCGACTACAAGCACGAGAAAGTCGGGAAGTATCAAGAGCATAAAGTCCGTGGTTGTGGTCGAGCAAGGCGAGGGCGCGGTTGAAGGAATGTATCTGGGACTTTTATCGGGCGTTGTTGTGGGGCTCGTGACAGCGGCAGTCGCGGTTGGAGAGCCTCATGATCTTGAGGGCCTTGCATACATTATTCTTCCTGCGGTGGGGGGAGGGGCAGGACTTGTGGCCGGGTTGATCGTGGGGATTGTCAATGGGCATCC
>DASWHW010000153.1:0-13686 GCA_036397975.1 Bacteroidota bacterium | reverse complement strand
GTTGCGAGTACCGACGGTGCTCCCGTTCCCCAGAAGTGGAGAAAGATCAGCCTTGGAGATTCGAACAGCATATGATTATGAATCGCAGTTACCGTAATATGATTATGCGTGAGTGCTTTGACAACGCTCTGTACTTCCGACGGAACGAGGACAAAGTCACCGGTCGTTGCGCAAACCCCATTGGTCATCTGCATGTTGATGGCCGTTCCTGCGCCCATGAATGGAGGAATTTCCACTCCCATGTCGCTGATCGATTCTGCTCGTGGAATCCCAAACTGAATCAGCATCCCTTTTTTCTTCCCGACCTTCCCGAGAACTTTTTCCACCGCTGACCAATCGTATCCTTCTTTTTCTTGCTCAGCTGCGGGAAGAGCCGTCGGTGTCGCTGTGTGTGAGAGAACAGCCTTCATCCCGCCAGCCAGGGAATCCGCCTGTCCATAACCCATGAAATGGAGATACATTATCCCCGGCGTCTCACCGATGATATGATTGTGGAGAGCGGTGATATCGATACCATGGCGCACAAGCTCTTCTTCTACATCTCGGACCTCACTCTCAAGCATCACGAGATCCCCCATCATGACGACACCACTGGAGGTGTTCTTAAACGCGATCCATGATGTAAGTGCGAGTCCGGCGGAGACTTTGACCGACCCGATCCGAACATCAAGATCGGTTCTGGGGAAAGCGGCTTTGAAAACCTCACCCTGCACCGTACCTTTTCGCCCCAAAATATTTTCGACCGATTGCCAGTCTTGTGCTGAAAGGATTGAAGGGCAAATGAGGAGGAGAAAAAAGAAGCGGGTTTTCATGGCGACACCCAAAATCGTGTGAGGAACAAAATGAATGCGGCTGACCATAAAGATAGTGAAAAAGATGGAACACGCAACGATTGCAAATTGATGAGCCGCTTCCTACATTGAACAACACAATGGAGAAAAAATAATGCGCAGGTTAATTCCTTTCTATGGCCTTGTACTCCTCACCTTGCTGGTATTGGGTGGATGGGGGTGGAATGCTCATCGGTTTATCAATCGATCTGTCGTGTATCATCTTCCCGGGTCGATGGCATTGTTCATTCAGGACAGCTCCTTCCTTGCTCTCCACTCAATTGATGCGGATCAGCGACGGATTTCCGGGGACACTACTTTTTACGGGGAAACGCCGCGACACTATCTGGATATCGACGATTACCCAAACTTCCAATCCCTTTCGCGAAACCTCGATTCGCTGATTGTCATTTATGGTTGGGAACGAGTGAAACAGAACGGCACGAACCCGTGGGCGACGCTCTGGACACTGGACTCACTGACGAATCAACTGTCGCGGGGCGATTGGGCAACCGCAACTTTGACGGCAAGCGATCTCGGACATTACGTGGGAGATCCGCACCAACCGCTGCACGCCACCGTGAACTACAACGGACAGTTCACCGGCAACACCGGAATCCACTCGCGCTATGAAACAACGATGCTGAGTTCCACCTACTATCTGAATTCACTCTTCATCACTCCTGAGTCCGTGCAGTACGTTGCCGATCCCACGGAATTCATTTTCGCTTATATCCTTCATTCCAATAGTCTGGTGGACAGTATTCTGCAAGCAGACAACTATGCCAAGATTGCCTCCGGATGGGATGGCTCCGGTCCCGTGCCTCCCGCCTACTACAATGCACTCTGGGATAGAACACGCACGATTACACTTGATCAGATGCAGCGTGGGACGAAGAACATTGCAGATCTCTGGTATACTGCGTGGGTCGATGCAGGATTAATCACGCCTTCAGGTGTCCTTCCGGCAAAAACAACTCCTGCGGATTTCGAACTCAACCAGAATTACCCAAACCCCTTCAATCCCACCACGACGATCTCCTATCGCTTGCAGGTAGGTGGGACGGTTCTCTTGAGAGTGTATTCGATGACGGGTGAGGATGTGGCGGTGTTGGTGAATGAACTGCAGTCGGCCGGTGAGCACTCGGTAACATTCGATGCAGGCGATCTGCCGAGCGGAACCTACTTCTACAGACTACAACTGGGAAAGTTTGCGCAGACCAAAAAGCTGGTGGTCCTTCGCTAAGAACACCGGATTATCTACTGCTACCTCGAAAGAGAGTGCGTTCGTCAACAAAGCTGATAGGATTGCCGAACGGGTCGCGGGCCCAGAACATTCTCTCTCCCCAGGGCATTGTTGCAACACCTCCAAGTGTCTTTCCCCCCGCATTGCTCACACGTCGATACGCTGCTAGTAGATTCCGTACTGAGAAATAAACGTACTGGTTCGGATGAAACCGCCAGCCCTTCCCGACCGGGTCGCCGTCACCTTTCGGACTGTAGCACGCAAGGATCGTTCCACCGCACTTGAAGTAATGCCTGCCTCCGGAAATCCGTTCGCCGGGTATCCCTAGCACCTTCGCATAGAATGCTGCTGCCCTGTCGATGTTCTTCACCGGGAGAATAACACGGTAGAGCTTTGGGACGTTGATTGTCTTTTTTCGCTTTGCACCCATGAAAACCGTCCTTCCAATTCGTAATGTGAACACATCAGCATTTTCATTTTTTGTAGGTTATCTGGACGAGTCCACTCGGATAGAGCTTCTGTCGGACAAGCGTGAACTCACTCTCACGTGATTTGTCCGTGAAGAGAGGAATGCCGTTGCCAAGAATAACCGGATGATACGAAATAATCATCTCATCGATGAGCCCTGCATTGAGCAGCAGTGAATTGAGTATACCGCCTCCGACGAGCCAGATGTTCTTCTTTGATTTCTCTTTTTTCAGCTTTTGCACAAACGCTGGAATATTCCTGGAAACAAACGTCACGTTATGGTCGGGGCGACGTTTCTTTCGGCTGAACACGTAGTTCGCCTTTCCTGAAAAGGCAAACTCGCCGAACGAGAGAGCCTTCTTGTATGTCTTATAGCCGGTAAGCGTTGTGTCAATAGAATTGAAAAAACGTCTATATCCGTAATCCCCATCGGTGAAGAGCCAATCGATTCCGCCACTCTTGGTGGCAATGAAACCATCGAGGCTCGAAGCAGTGAAGAGGACCACCTTCCTCATTTGTCCGCGGCTGTTTGTTCTGTCAACGTGCTATCAAATGACTGGTTTTCTTCAGCCCAGAATTTGATTGAGTCGGCATAAGTGCCATACATTGCAAAGAACTCCGGGATACTCTGGCTGGCGAATCCGCTCGAGGCATTTGTGAGAACGCAAATGCCGATCCCTCTGGTTCGATTAAGTGCGATCTCACTTCTGTAGCCGTTCACAGATCCTCCATGATACACAACGGTGTCTGCACCGTATTGCAATATGCGCCATCCCATTGCATAGAATGCTCTCTTGCCACTCGGCCAATGACTGAAATACCTTCGGACCGGAGTCCGTATGATGGGGTGAAACACCGCATCAAGGGTTTCGCGAGTGATGATCTTCTCTCGAAAACCCAGAAGTGCCTGCAGCCATTCCGCCATATCGGCGATACTTGCATTCACGCCGCCCGCTGGCGCAACGTTGTAATACCTGTTGGTGATTTTCACTGGCGTCCATCCGCTGCGATGATAGACGTGGGGAAGAGCGGTATTCGGATTCTCGTTGATGCCGTCATAGGTCACCGTGGCAGTGTTCATGTGAAGAGGAGTGAAGATGCTCTCCCGAATCAGCTCTTCGTACGATTTTTCCGTCGCAGATCGGAGTATCTCTGCGATCAGGCTGTATGCGACATTCTGATAACTGTAGACCTCACCTTCCTTTGCAATGAGTTGAACACTTTGCAGCCGGCCGAGCAGAGTCTCAAGGTCTTTACCGCTTTCCACAAGATTCGTGTATGTGTGGTACGGCAGTCCGGTTGTGTGCGAAAGAATATGGCGGATGGTGAGATGTTGCGTTTGCTCCTTGGAGCGAAGGGAGAATTCGGGAAGAAATTGAACAACGTTGTCATCCCAGTGCAGGAGAGAGTCTTGTGCCACTACCCCTGTGAGAACCGAAGCGAAGCCCTTGGAGACGGAGCCAAGCCGAAAAACGGTGTTGATATCCACGGAATCGTTTGTCTTGGTCGAACGCACACCATACCCCCTAAGAAAGACAATGGTGCTGTCCATGACAATTGCAACCGCTGCGCCGGGGACGCCGGTCTCAACGAGGGATTCCTGCAGGAACCGTTGGTAGTCGTTAAGAAATTTCTCCAGGTACGGATTCGTTGCCGGAGCGGTCCAGGGTTGCGGGATTTCTTCCTTGTGTTCAAGACCGATAACCAGAAGAGGGATTGCGAGAACGGACAGAATTGCTACGAGAACAGCGGATTTTTTCAAATACGAATCACCGTGTTATAGGATGAAGAACAACATAACATACGGGATGTCGCGAACAGACACAAACTGGGTAGGGTTGTGTCATCGAGAGATTCGATTCGCGCATCAAGGGACAGGCGGCGTTGATGATGTTCAACTCCTCTGGAGTTGAAGGTTTTGGTTTTTCTGTTTCTATAAATGTTCGACCCCTCCGGGTCGAACTCAAGCAGTCTTTCCTCGCGGGAGCTCCGACAGGAACTTCACGTTTGTAAATCTCGTAATCATAACTGGAACAGAACTCTGTCGGAGTTCAACAGCTTCACCAATCATCTAAATTTGATGCTAGAATCGCACACCAACAAGAAAGTCGAATGACCGGTTTCTTACACGCAAGAAGTTGCTGGAGTATGAATCATTGAGGCTTGGGTTATATCTGAATTCTACCATCAAAGCGACGGGAAGAATTGATGGTGCCTCAACGCCGACCCCCAACGTTGTGTTCAACTCCGTCTTTCTGAATTTGTCGAGGACAATCTCAAAACCGTCTCCTCCGTTGGAGAGTAGAAAGTCAATCCTGGGTCCGACCAGGATATATGGCTCCACAACATCTGTCGGCAGTCTTAATCTAACGAGTATCGGGACTGCAACATAGCTGACTCGGGTGCGCATCGTTATGAATCTCCCAGTACCATTCGGCTGAGTTTCAGTGGTGATCGGTATTGTCCAACTCATCCCTTTTTGGGTGAACCGTAACTCTGCCAAGATGCTGAGGAACGGGGAAGCGAGGCCCTCCAAAAAAACACCGGCTGTAACCCCCAAACGCTTATCAGTCTCCAACGGCGGTGTGATTGCATACTCCCAATTCTGGTTGGCTGATACTAGACCAGCCTTGAGGCCAAAGCCCTTCACGATCTGACCCTCGGTAGTTGCAACGGAAAGAAAAAAACAAACAAGCAGTTTTGTTGTCATACTATAAGGTCCTTCGATCAATTGTACTTGCTCCCACCACGATCGCTGCAGAAGAAGACAAGCGTGTTATTACTCCAACTTTGCTCGGTATACCCATTGCCGAATTGATCTTCCATCGTAAAACGGATCAGCGTCGAGTCTTCGCTAAGCACGTATGCAGGTGAAAACAACAACAGAAAGACAACGGAAGGACGCAGCGTTAAGATCATGCTCACCATCGAACGCCAAAGTTCTTGTTCATCCTACCTCCAGCCACTGAAGCGCAGCCTCGATGTCCGTTGTTGCTCTCATGTTCAGTCCACGGTTCTTCCCAACGTTTTCACCGAATCTGTTTGCATCGATATGGTCATCCGTGCCCACATATGCCAGCTTCAACCCCGAAAGACCACGGCTTGCAAACTCCTTGTGCTTTGCAGCCATGAATTGAGCGAACTCGAATCTTGCCATTGTGGAGATCGGCTCTTTTGCTTCAACCTGCCGCACGTCAAAAAGGATTCTTGATTTCTTGTGTTCCAGGCATGCCCCGAGGACGAGCACATATATTCTCTTCGCTTCCGCCAAACTGAACGTACCGATGGAGGTGGCCGAGAGGTACGATTCTTTAATTTCTATTTGGACGTCCATGCTCATGTATTGATCCCATCTTTCACAATGCCACGTGTACCTAGATCAAATAAACCACATGAAGCTGACATATGGTAGAGGCAAAAACTGCAACTTATTAGTGGATGATCCGTGGCCGAATGAAAGCTTCGGCCCAAAAATAATCGCAAGATCCCAGACGAAGTTTCTGCCGTATGGTCGGATCCCCACCAGAAGAACGCCAAGCTCAAGTTTTCCAACGGTTTTGTTATTCACAAACCAAATCTCCGCCATGAACTTGGTGCCATGATCGACTGCTCCTTTTTTATCCATTTGAATACCAATCTGCAAAAAGGTTGGCACGGGCGTGGTGGAGTAAGACCTCTTCTGAACCAACTGAACAACATTGACATTACCCTGGAATGCTTCAGTTCCAACTGAAGCAGCAACGTTGTACGATTGAATTTGATCATCGCCAATAAGTCCGTTGTTTTCGGGATAGAATCCAAAATCAAACCCGATAGCCAGTCCTTGAAATACTCCAAAGGGCTGCAGAAGTTGCCCCTTGGCTCCCATGGACCAATATCCGATCGACCCCGTGCCATTGAATTGCAGGGAATTCGTGGGCGAATATCCCCCCTGGATAAAAGTTAAATACGGTGTTACCGGGATGAGGTACGGAGCACCCATAATGCCGATCGAACCCCGAAGCGGAGCGGAGATCTTTCCGGTCGACATCCAGAAGACTCTGTTCGAGGCAGGGTCGATGGTTTGGCCAAATGCGTTACAACAAAAAAATGTTAAGAGTAATTCGATCCTCAAATGGACTGGAATAGCCTTCATCAATAGCTCCAGAAAAATACTGGGCATGGCTCGGTAGATAGTTCTTGCGAGAAATCAGGAACATTGAGATCATGTTCTCCCGGGGGGCTGCTTGCGGAGTAGCACCCATTGGGAAAAATGAAGGCGTGCGGATTGGTAGAAATGTACTGTACTAAGATGGGATTGTCAAGAAAAAGACCTCACAACTGATAGCCGGGCCTGACTCCATGTGACTGTGACATATGGAGTTGAACGAAAGTAGCAGCGTCCGGCAGCTACTTCGCCGTCACAGGCTGTCTGACAGTCACATCGCGCTTTCGCGGCTGCTTCTCTGATTGTTGTTCGTCCGATGATGTTTCGGTTGCCGCATCTTCCACCGTTGTGAATCGTGCAAGAAGAGTATAGACCACCGGAACAAGCAGCAGCGTTAAGAACGTGGAGAAGAGCAATCCACCGACTACGGCCAATCCCAATGGACGTCGTGATTCTGCGCCGGCGCCAATGCCAACGGCAATCGGCAATATTCCAAGTATTGTCGAGAACGATGTCATGAGAATCGGACGGAGGCGAATGATGGATGCCTCGATCACTGCATCGACGACTGCTTGCCCGCGAGAACGCAATTGATTTGCAAACTCAACAATCAGGATTGAGTTCTTGGTCACGAGTCCGATCAGCATGATCAGTCCGATCTGCGAATAGATGTTCAAACTTTGACCGAAGATAAATAACGTGACGATGGCACCGAAGACAGCCAGGGGAACGGAAAGCAGGATCGTGAATGGATGAACAAAACTCTCGAACTGTGCGGACAGGACGAGGTAGATGAAAACAACGGCCAACAAAAACATGAAGTACAGACTGGAGCTGGAAGATTTGTACTCCAATGACTGTCCGGCGTACTCGCGCTTGATCCCTGCGCCCAGTTTTTCCTGAGCGATTTTGTCAAGAGCATCCAATGCTTCACCGAGACTCACCCCAGGGGCGAGGCTTGCGGAGATCTTGGCCGAGCGGACACGATTGTAGTGATTTAACTCCTTTGGCGCAACAGTTTCGTTGACTTTCACAACGCTCGCAAGCTGGACTAAGCCGCCGCTGCCGCGAACATAAATTTCCGAAATGGCATCGGGTGTGGCCCGGGATGATGACTGCATTTGCAAAATCACCGAGTACTGCTTCGTGCCCCGTTTGAAATTGGTGACCTCACGACCGCCAAGCAGTGTTTCCAACGTAGAACCGATATCGATGACCGAAACCCCAAGACCGGAAGCACGTTCCCGATCGATGTCGATATTCAGCTGAGGTTTGTTGAGGCGCAGATCGCTGTCAAGATTTATCATGGTTCCCAGCTTCGAGGCTTCGCCGATCATCACTCCCACCGCCTGGTTCAACTGGTCGTAGTTGTCACCCTGGAGAACATACTCCACCGGACTTGAACTGAAACTTCCTCCCAGACTGGGCGGATTGATCACAAATGCAAGAACACCCGGAATAGTAATTAGCTGCGGGAATAGCTCCCGCACGATTTGCTGCTGCGATTTGTCACGATCATGACTCGGCTTCAAGGCCAAGAACAGAATCCCATTCGTGACCCGGCCGGGTCCACCAAAACCAAGGCCGACCGCAGTAAATAACCCGCGTCGTTCCGGAAGTGGGAGCAACCGCTTTTCCACTTCCCGCATGTATCGATCGGTATAGTCGAGCGTGGCGCCCTCCGGGGCGATGACGATGCCAAATCCAATACCCCGATCCTCAATTGGAACTAACTCTCGGGGGAGAATGACAAACAGCAAAGCACTGAGACCCACGGCGACCACTGAGCCAACAACCATGAGCACGCGATGCCGAAGAGCGCTTCGTAATATTCTGTCATACACTCGATTCAGCCACTCGAAGAACGCATCGAATGATCGCGAGGCCCAGTTGGTTCCGGTGCCATGGAGAGGTTTGAGAATCTTGGAGCTCAGCATTGGTGTCAGCGTTAGCGCGACAAACCCCGAGATGAGGATAGCAACCGCGAGTGAGATACCGAACTCATTGAAAAGTCGGCCCACCGATCCCGTGAGAAATGCCAGCGGGACGAATACGGCGACAAGCGCGATGGTGGTAGCGACGATGGCGAACCCGATCTCCTTGCTTCCATCAAGAGCTGCCTGCCAACGGCTCTTTCCCATCTCCATGTGGCGATAGACGTTTTCCAGCATGACGATTGCATCATCCACCACCATACCGATGGCGAGCACCAAGGCGAGCAGAGTTAAAATGTTGATGGTGAACCCGGCGAAGTAGGCAACGGCAAATGCACCAACAATAGAAATGGGAATTGCGACGGTGGGAATCAGCGTGGCCCGGAGACTTTTTAGAAACGCAAAGACTACCAGGATGACCAAACACATCGCAATGATCAGGGTCTGGGTTACTTCATCGATCGATTCGGTGATGAACGTGGAGGAATCATAGGCAACATCCAGCCTCATCGCATCCGGCATCAACCCGCTCAGTTCTGGAAGTGCCTTGCGAACCTCCGCCGCCACATCGACCGTACTGGCTTTTGATTGTTTGACGATGCCGAGACCAATTGCAGATTCTCCGTTGTAACGTGCAACGGTACGCTCATCTTCAGCTCCGACATGGACCTCAGCAATATCGCGCAATCGAACAAGGTCATCTCGCTTTTGTGCAACGATGATTGCCCCGAACTCATCCGGCGTTTTAAGTTCGCCCCGCGTACGGACGGCAAACTCTCTCTCTTTCCCCTCGACTCTGCCACCGGGTATCTCTGCGTTTTCTCTGCGGATCGCGTCTTCAACGTCCTGTGTGGAGAGCCCATGTGCTGCCATCCGCAACGGATCGAGCCAGACGCGCATGGCATAGCGGCGTTGACCGCCAATAAAAACCGAGCCGACTCCGGGAAGTCGCTGAATCTTCTCTTTCAGGATTCGTTCGGCGAGGTCCGTGAGCTCCAGCCCGTTATGCTGCGTGCTGGAGAGGGCAAGCCACACGATGGGTTGTGCGTTGACGTCGACTTTGGACACAATCGGATCATCTATTTCGCGCGGAAGCCTTCCCCGTACACGCGCAACACGGTCGCGAACATCGTTCGCTGCTTCATCCACCACCCGATTGAGCTCAAACTCCACGGTGATAACCGAACCCTGTTCCCGGCTGGAGGAGGTGAGTGTCTTAACGCCCTCGAGCGTTGCAAACTGCTCTTCGAGGATGTTGGTGATTTCCGTTTCGACCACGCTCGGGCTGGCACCCCGGTAGAGTGTCACGACCGAAATAATCGGAGGATCAATATCCGGATATTCACGAACCGGCAATCGCGTAAAGGCGATGATCCCGAAGAGCAGGATTGTCAAACTCATCACGCTCGCAAATACCGGGCGCTGTATGGAGATCGTACTAAGCTTCATGATGGTTATCCATTCATGTTGGACTTTTTCTCATCTACTTTTTCTCATCTGTGGAAGTCCCCGTTGTGGGGATAGGTGCGACCTTTGCTCCCTCAAACAGTTTCTGGTGGCCCGCCGTTACGACGTTCATTCCTTTTTCCAACCCCTGCAGGACTTCAACAATACTCGCCAATCTTGTACCAAGGGTGAGAGCAACGCGGGCGACAGTACTATCAGGTTGAACAACGAAGACGAACGATTCGTTGCCGCTTGCAAAGACTGCTGCAGTTGGTATGGTCAGCGCATTCTCCCGTTCGGCGAGGACAGCCGAGACATTGGCCGACATCCCGGGTCGGAATTTTCGCTCGGGATTCGAGACCCGTGCGACAACGCGAGCGCTTCGGGTTGCGGCGTCAACAACGGGATTGACGACAATAATTTTTCCCTTCAATGCAAACCCGGGATACGCCGTTGTGGAGACGCTTACCTCTG
Organism: Bacteroidota bacterium; assembly: GCA_036397975.1. GTDB lineage: Bacteria > Bacteroidota > Ignavibacteria > UBA10030 > UBA6906 > SZUA-287. Next base: position 3,141 of record DASWHW010000153.1, on the reverse strand, counting down.
CTCCACGGTGCAATTGAGAAAGAAGGCGTTCCGGTGAGGAGAAGTTGACGCGAATAGCGTCAATGTTTGCAAGGTCGGTGATTGACTGTCCCGCGCGGAGAAAGACACCTTTGCTTACCTGCCGCGAGCCAATGATGCCATCGAACGGAGCAACGATCCGAGTTTTCGCGAGGCGCGCTTTAGCCACTGCAAGGTTTGCGTCAGCCACCTTTAGTTCCGCGGCGGCATTGTCGAGATCCTGCGGGGCGCCGGCGTTCTGGTCGACAATTGCTTTGATGCGATTATAGCTCACTTCACTTTGTGCACGCAATGCTTCGGCTCGTGCGACTTCAGCCGCGAGCTGCGAATCATCAAGCTGCGCGATAAGTTCACCCTGCTTGATTGATTGTCCTTCCCTGAACGGGATGTCTTTCACAATCGCATCGATTTCCGCAACAACCGTAATCGCCTCAACCGCTTCGATGGTCCCCACGCCCTCAAATCTGTCCGCAACATTCTGCAATGTCACAGGAGCAACCTCGACCGGTGTTGGAGGCATGGAAAAGCCGCCACCTCCACCCTTATTATCCGAGCAACCGGTTAGCAACAACAGTAACCATGCGACGATCGAAAGGTAAGAGCCTCGCGCAAATATTGTTTTCATCCTCAGCATGAATATCGCCTTTCTCGGTCTCTTATGATTTCCATTTTAATGAGATGTGGACGCCGGGTAATTACCTGACGTCAGTTGTTTCAAAGTTGTTGCCGCCTTTGCGGTGCGGACAAGGGCATCAGAATACCGCTGTTGCGAAGAGGCGAAGTCCGTCGAGAGGCGCACGAGCTCGAATGCCGTCGTCCGGCCGTTGCGAAATTCTATGAAGCCGATGCGTACCTGCTCCTGAGCTGCTTCGACCCCTTCCTGTGCAGCCGCGAGCCGACGCTTCCCGTGAGACAACTCCCGGTAACTCGCGCGCACCTGTTCCTCTAATGATCGTACCTTCTCAACATATCTTTGCTCCGCGATAGAAACCTCCGCATCAAGCCGATCCTTCTCACCCAGCCCTTTGCGAAATCCCAGTGGTATTGTTAATTCCACTCCAACGCTCCACGTCGGAAAATCACGTCGATACGTTTGCCGAATTGCATCGCCCAGGCTGCCGCCCCGTGTCGTTTGCAAAGTATCTCCACCGAAGACGACGGTTTGAGCAGTTCCTCCCAACCCGTTTCCTCCCAGAGAGCCAACAAGATCGACGCTTGGAAGTGCTTGCCATCCCGCGGCGGTTGCCTGAGTGCGGGCAGCTTCGACATCGGATTGTGCAGCTCGCAACTCGAGGTTATTTTGCTTCGCGCTGTTCAACAACTCATCGACTTCTACATCCGGAAAATCAGACGGAGGGCTCTCCATTGTCGCATATCGGTGCTTGTCGGACTCCGGTCGCGCTCCGATGAGAGAGGCAAGTCGATCCGATACCCGATCCAGTTCCTCCTCGCGGTCAAGGAGGAGAAAACTCTGTTCAGCGAGAAAGGTTTTCGCGCTGGCAACTTGATTAGGCCCGACAAGACCAATGTTCGTTCGCAATTCTGTTTCTTTCAGAAATATTTGCCCCTGTTGATGGACCAGCTTCTGCACAGCATAATCTCTCTCCGCAGCATAGAGTTCCCAATAGGTCCGTTCAACTTCAGCAGACGTGAAAAGTATCTCCTGATCGTACCGGGCCTGGGCCGCATCAAGTTCTTCTTCACTCTGTGTGAGTTCTTTACGGCCGGCGCTCTGAAATCCCTCCAACAATGGCTGCCGGAGACTTAAACTGCCGAACACCGTATGCTGCGGGTTTAAGAAAGCAAAGGACGAATTGGTTTTCAGACGTGTTGTATTGAGAGACGCTTCCAATTCGGTACCGCTCGGAAGATTCATACGCAATCCTGTCCGGCTGGTCGTTTGAATTGTAGACAGGATAGAAGCGCCGGAGAAAAACGATGCCGTCGGCTGTTGTTGATCGAGATAATTCAAACTGAAGAATAGTTCAGGGTCGAATGCTCCTCTCTCACGCCTCGCCTTCCCCATCGCCGCCATTAGCGCGCCTTCGGCGGAACGAACAGCGGTCGCATTCTCCATGGCTTGTCGGATCGCGCCATCGAGCGAAAGCGGAGTCCCACCCAGATTGCGAAGAATGGATTGGAGCGCGGTATCGGGTTCAACGGGTTGATTCTGTGCTACGGTGGATGTCCGACCGAAATGCAGCGCAAAGAATATGAAAATACAGGCCAAGTACTTGTTCATGAGAGATCGAGACGTCGACGGATAATGGGTTTATCAGGGGTGTACGTAGAATCGAACGAAAAAGGTACGGTTCTCCCACCCTTGATGCAACCCATAAATTTGGAGATTGTATACTTGACAAACCGGATGGGATGCGGTATCTTTAAGAACCTTGGCAAGGTTGCGGTTGGTACTTGTCCTAATTAGAGAGGGTTTGTCCTAAGTTGAAATGAAAAAAGCCGGATCAATTAGTCCGGCTTGTTGATGAAATCAAGATTGATCGGTTATTTTCCCTTGTCTCGATAGGCTTTGAAACCATACCCACTACCAAAGCCGCCCAAGAATATGACTGCTGTTTTCAATAATAGTTCATATATGGCCGGCGAACCACTTGCCAGGTTGATCGTTACAAATATAAATAGACCTATCAGAACGAGAAAGGCTGCGAACCCATACGCCTTGAACTGATTCTATCACTACTCCCTCGTTTTTCTTGGTCATCCTGATTCTTGATGAGTGCCGATATATGATCGGAAGTAATCTTTTGTGTGATCGGATTGGCAAAAGGAAACTGTCCGAACATCATCATGGTTTGACTGAAAGCGGCCCTAACCTTTTCCCGATCCTTCTCTGGAATTGCTTCCAAGACTTCTTGCGGGATTAGTCCAGCAGCAGCTTCTTTAGCTTGTTCCGCTCTTTTCTCCTCCTCTTTCTTTTCTTCTCTCTTCTCCAGTTTGTGGGAAGGATCGGTCATTTGAAAGTACGCTTAAACATGTCTTCCAGTTGGTCTGTCACTAATCCGGTAATTTGATAAGTGAGGTATCCCGCAATTAAATGACGTGCGAGTTCTTCAGACATCATCCCAGTCTTCATGCACGCCCTGATATTTCTCATTGGGTCGT
>DASWHW010000152.1:0-3326 GCA_036397975.1 Bacteroidota bacterium | reverse complement strand
ATCATCCCGGGAGAGAAATCCAACCCCGTTGCTTCGGCGCCCATCTTCGTGGACGCGACCGCGCAGTGACCCGGACCGCACGCAACATCGAGCACTTTCATTCCTTTGCCAACGCCTGCCGCTATGAGCAATGGCTGAACGAAGATAGTGGTCAGTGATGACCAAACAGAATCATTGATCCCTGCAACACGTTCCCACCCCTCTTCTTCCAATTTGCGAAATTCAGTATAGTCTGGTGACATAAGGTCCTCCAGGTTTGTGGCTATTTCAGGATAGTCACGGTGACGGATGATGCGTGGTGCTCATCTGGAGAGATTCCCCTCGGATGACTCACATTTGATGGAGTCTTCAACAGATTTACGTTTTGGTTCCATGCGTATTCTTGTTATTTGTCGAACAGTAACGTCAAGAGTCGTGGCGGCTTACCATCATCCTCCTGGTGCCACCACTCGCGGAGAACTTCCAATCTAAGCGCGGCAGCGCTTGCCGCGCTAAGAAAGTCACTGATGTGGTGGACGAAGGCATCGATGTGGACGGTGTGGCCTCCGGCATCGAAACGCGCCTGGACGCCTTGATATTGTCTGAAGGGGTGAAGCTCGCTCACAAAAAGTTGTCCCTCCTTTTTCAACAGGCGATATGCTTCGGCAAAAACAAACGTCAGTTCTTCGATATGTTCAAGAACGAGATTGCAGGTCACCAGGTCGGCGGACTGATCCGGGACCGGCCAACGTTTCGTAATGTCAGCGGCGGAGAACTGTACGTTTGCTGAGTTGAGTTTCTCCTTCGCCTTTTGAATCATTCCCTCGGAAAAATCGATCGCATGAACACGCGATCCAACCTTCGACAGCAATGCAGTATTTTTTCCCGTGCCGCACCCTATCTCTACGATTGAACCAAAATGTCGATGGCCAAGAGTCTCTTGCGTCGCCGCTTCATCAAGATCGCGCGTCCGGTTGGCGGCGGTGTCATACGTTTCCGACCAGTCGTTATATGATTTCTGTATGCTCATTTTGTTTTTATGAGTTGGTCAGCACTCCTGTGGATTCCAAATACACCTTCAATGCAGTAGCATTGTTGAGCTTCTCCTCTTTAGAGCTGAAGACCAGCGTGATTTTTCCGAGTCCGATTTGATTCCGGAGTTCATTCATGCCCTCCGGATTGCTATTGAGTTCCTGGAAATACTTTTTCTTGAAGTCCTGCCACTTCTCCGGATCATGCTGGTACCATTGCCGGAGTTGTGCGGAGGGGGAGATGGTCTTCGCCCAATAATGAATCTCTGCTTTTTCTTTTGAAATTCCCCGCGGCCACAAGCGATCGATAAGGATTCGTTTCCCATCGGACTTTGACGGTGCTTCGTATACTCTCTTGATATCGATTTTCATAAACTTCTTCGAAATCCAGGCAAACGTTCTCGCATTCGGCTGCATCATTAACGGCGTGGGGACAGAGCATCACTCACATACATTCGTACTGTCTGGATACGTCGGATGGCGCATGACCATAATAACGATTTCGCCTGACAGTGGAAACGATTCCGCCTTCTCTCGACGGACCGCTTTCAGGTGTTCCAGGAAGATTGAGCGCTGCCCGTCAAGCGTTTTATTGATTCTCTTTGAAAATAAGTTTACCTTGGAGCACTCAAAACCGTGCAATAAAAGAAGAGAAGCATGGACGTTGCAGTCCTCGGATCCGGAAGAGGATCGAACTTTCAGGCAATATTGAAGGCAATACAGGGGGGCGTGCTTACGAATGTACGGATTTGTGTTACGGTCAGTAATAACTCCGGCGCCGGGATTCTGGAGATCGCAAGGGCGAATTCAATTCCGGCGTTTCATATCAGCCGGAAGCAATGCGCCTCCGACGATCAACTGAACGACCGATTGCTCTCGACCCTCTCCCAATTCGGGACGGAGTTGGTCGTGCTGGCCGGATACATGAAGCGTCTTGACCGGCGAATCATTGAGCGCTACTCGAATCGAATCCTAAACATTCACCCTGCACTTCTCCCGCGCTACGGAGGAGAAGGGTTGTACGGAATGCATGTTCACGAGGCGGTCATCCAGGCAGGAGAGAAAGAATCGGGCGCAACTGTTCACCTTGTGGATGAAGACTATGATCATGGCCCGATCGTTCTTCAGCAGACAGTTCCGGTCGCAAGCGGCGAAACAGTGAAATCCCTGGCAGCAAAAGTAATAGAGATAGAGCATCAATTGCTTCCCGACGCAATTCAGCTGTTCGCGGAAGGAAGAATCACCGTGAATGAGAAAACTCACCAGGTAGCTATTCAACCCCTCTGAGGAGTCATCATTGCCAAGTATTCGTCGTGCACTTCTGAGCGTTTCGGATAAGCGCGGTCTCGTTCATTTTGCACGCGAGCTTCGTTCGATGAACGTCGAACTGGTCTCCACCGGAGGAACTTTCGCTGTCTTGCAGGAGCAGGGCATCGATGTTGTCCAGGTTTCCGATGTTACCGGTTTCCCTGAAATCCTGAATGGCCGCGTGAAAACGCTCCATCCGAAGATCCACGGCGGACTTCTCGGTGTCCTTGATAACGAGGAACACGTCCGTCAGCTGGAAGAACACCATATCCCATCGATCGATCTTGTTGTGGTGAACCTTTATCCGTTTGAGCGAACCATCGCCCAAGAGGGAGTCTCCATGGATGAAGCGATGGAACAAATCGACATCGGCGGTCCCACAATGCTCCGTGCGGCGGCAAAGAATTTCAAGCATAAGGCTGTCGTCGTCAATCCCGACAGTTATGAATCCATCCTCAAAGAAATGCACGAAAACAACTGCAGCTTATCCGCCGATACGTGCTTTGCCCTTGCCCGGGAGGTTTTTCGCCACACCTCCTCGTACGATGCGGCGATTTCCCGCTATCTGGATGGACGGGGCAAAGGTGATCAGTTTCCCGACCGGTTTTCGTTGCAGCTTTCAAAGGAACAGGACCTCCGCTATGGAGAGAATCCTCACCAGCAAGCTGCGCTCTACGGATCCTTTGGTTCGTTTTTCACAAAGCTCCACGGCAAGGAACTTTCCTACAATAATATAGTAGACCTGAGTGCCGCAGCTGCTTTGGTGGCGGAGTTCGGAGAGCCCACTGTTGCCATTATCAAACACACGAATCCGTGCGGGGTTGCGTCTGCAGAGACGCTGGAAGAGGCCTATGCGAAAGCACTTGCTACGGATCGGGCGTCTGCGTTCGGGGGAATTATTGCCGTGAATCGGAGTCTTGATCGCAAGACAGCGGAAGCCATGAACGAGATTTTCACGGAGTTGGTCATTGCGCCGGATTTTCCCGATGATGTTCTTTCATTTCTAAC
>DASWHW010000151.1:0-3274 GCA_036397975.1 Bacteroidota bacterium | reverse complement strand
TTTCTCTACAGGACAGCGATGCACCGCTTCAAGCCGGCTCATCGTCACCAAAGAAATTCACGATCCGTTCATTACGGCAATGGTAGACCGGATGAAGTCGTTGAAAGTGGATGATGCACTTGCGGAAGGAACGGATATCGGTCCGGTGGTGGATGAAATTCAACTGCAAAAAGATTTGGAATACATCGGCATCGGCACCAAGGAGGGAGGAAAACTCGTTCATGGTGGAGAGAAGATTGCACGAAGTAAGAAAGGCTACTACCTCTCCCCTGCCCTCTTCACCGAGACGACCAACATGATGCGCATTAATAAAGAGGAAGTGTTCGGTCCCGTCGCGGGCGTGATCCGCGTGAGGAACTACGATGAGGCGCTTGCGGCCGCTAACGACACTCCCTTCGGACTTTCGTCGGGCATCTGCACCACATCGCTGAAGCATGCGTCGCACTTTCAAAAGCATTCGCAGGCGGGAATGATAATGGTGAATCTCCCGACAGCAGGCGTCGATTACCATGTGCCGTTTGGCGGCACCAAAGGCTCCAGCTACGGTCCGCGCGAACAGGGCCACTACGCAATCGAGTTTTATACGACGGTCAAGACTTCGTATATTGCGCCGTAGCGAGGAACTTTCAACGACGATCTTTTCCCAACGAACCTCAACCCCGACCCTTCTCCTACGAGGAGAAGGGAGGTTAGACCGTAGATTAACTACCCCTCTCCTTCTAGGAGAGGGGTAGCGGTGAGGTCGGCTGGCTGTACACAAGCTCACTAAACTCTCATGGCGCGTCAAACATTCTCATGCATCGATGCACACACCTGCGGCAACCCGGTTCGTGTGGTGACCATGGGCGGACCTGAACTGCAAGGCTCATCCATGAGCGAGAAACGGCAGTTCTTTCTCAAGCACTTTGATTGGGTAAGAACCGCACTAATGTTCGAACCCCGCGGCCACGATATGATGTCCGGAAGTATTCTGTACAAGCCCTCGATGAAGGAAGCCGACATCGGCATTCTCTTTATCGAAACAAGCGGATGCCTTCCGATGTGCGGACACGGAACAATAGGCACGGTGACAGTGATGATCGAGCACGATCTCGTGGAGCCGCGCGAGAAAGGGAAGCTCAAACTCGAAACTCCCGCGGGACTCGTCGAAGCACATTACACGATGTCCGGCAACAAAGTGAAATCCGTCAGGATTGTGAATGTTCCTTCGTTCCTGCATTCGCGCGATCTGCAGGTCGAATGTCCCGGACTCGGCAAGATCACTGTCGATGTTGCCTACGGAGGAAACTTCTACGCTATCATCGATTCACAGGAGAACATGAATGACCTGGCCGATTTTTCACTCGGCGATTTGCTGAAATACAGTCCACTTCTTCGAACCGAGCTTAACAAAAAATATTCTTTTGTCCACCCGGAGAACCCGACGATACAGGGATTGAGCCATATACAATGGACGGGCAAACCCGAAAACAACGAAGCACACGCACGCAATGCTGTCTTCTACGGCGACAAGGCAATCGACAGGTCGCCGTGCGGAACGGGCACGTCGGCACGAATGGCGCAATGGGCCGCAATGGGAAAGCTCAAAGTTGGCGACTTGTTTATTCACGAAAGCATTATTGGAAGCCTGTTTCGCGGCAGAGTCGAAGCGGCGACGAAGGTCGGCAACTACGACGCGATCATTCCAAGCATCGAGGGATGGGCGCACGTCACCGGCATCAACACCATCTTCATCGACGATGACGATCCTTACGCGCACGGTTTCCAGGTCAATTAATACGATTATCACATGAACGACAAGAAAGATGTACTCATCATCGGCGGCGGCATCGTTGGTTTGTGCTGCGCCTATTCACTTCTGAAAGAAGGTTGCAGCGTCACCATATTCGAGAAAGACGACATCGGGTCCGGAGCCTCATTTGGCAACGCAGGGTTCGTCGCACCGAGTCATTTTATTCCTCTCGCTTCTCCCGGCATGATCGCAAAAGGCTTACGCTGGATGCTGAACCCGGAAAGCCCGTTCTACGTCAAACCCCGATTTGATCTCGACCTGATTTCATGGATGTGGAAATTCCGCGCCGCAAGCACGCAGGCGCACGTCGACCGCTCAAAAGGACTCCTGCGCGATCTCTGTCTGGGAAGCGTTCCATTGTACGATGAAATGTCCCGGCTGAACGGAACAAGTTTCTTCTATGAGAAGATCGGGCTCTTCATGATGTTCCGGACAGAAAAGGGACGGAAGGAGAATCTGGGGGCGGCGGAGATTGCACAACAGATCGGCATTGAGGCAAAGGTTTTGGACAACGACGGCATGCGCGAACTCGATCCGAAGTTAGAGAGCAAAGCGCTGGGCGCAGTCTTTTACCAACAGGATTGCCACATCGATCCCGAGCAATTTCTCAAGAAACTCTCCGCTTACCTCGAGAAGAACGGCGTCACGATTCACCGCGGTGCAGAGGTGAAAGCTTTTGAAAAGAAGAAAGGCGCAGTCACGGGAGTTGTCACTTCCAAGGGAAAACATGAAGCGGATGTTTTTGTCCTCGCAAGCGGCGCATGGACAGCAGGCATGGTGCGCGAGCTGAATGTTTCCATTCCACTCCAGCCCGCCAAGGGATACAGCATTACCATTCCCTCCGACAACCATCCCCGCATTCCTCTGATTCTCACAGAGTCAAAAGTTGCGGTAACGCCGTTGGGCGACCGGATGCGTTTTGCCGGGACGCTGGAGCTTGCCGGTATCAGTCACACGATCAACCAGCGGCGGGTGAACGCGATACTCAAGGCGGTACCGTTGTACATGGGGGGATTTGACAACATCGATCTGGGGACTGCAACCATCTGGGGCGGCATGCGCCCCTGCACTCCCGACGGACTCCCGTACGTAGGGCGCTTCCACCGCTACAACAACCTCATCGCCGCAACCGGACACGCAATGCTCGGCATTACGCTCGCCCCGATCACGGGACAGCTCGTCGCAGAGATTGCGACGGAGAAGAAGCCATCGATTGATGTGGCGATGTTGGATCCGGATAGGTATGGATAGGATCATCGTTCGATGAAAGATCGCGATACCTTATCCAGTGGACAGAAGCATCCTCAGCACGACGACTGTAGTGCTTAAGTCTGCATACGTTCCGAACTTGATCCAGGAGCTTCGGTTTTTCCATAACATGTTGCTGTTGCAAATTCCTGAGAAGTAGAATATATTTGACCCATGGAATCTGACGTGTTCCGTGGCTGGGTCTGATAAGGAAAACGAAATCAGGTAACTCTG
>DASWHW010000150.1:0-6734 GCA_036397975.1 Bacteroidota bacterium | reverse complement strand
GAAGCTTTCCCTGACCCAAGCAATTGACATTGCTCTACAAAACAGCCCTAGCATTCTAAGAGCGCGCAAGAAACTCGAAGCAGCGGACGCTCGAATTCTGCAAGCCGGACGCATTCCCAACCCCGAAATTGAGATAAGCTGGAACGAGACACCCACGAATTTCAACATCGCCGCCGCGGACGAAAGGGACATCGGTGTGAGACAGCAAATCGAGTTTCCGGGCAAGCGGGGTGGTCGCATTGATGTAGCGGCGCACGACAAAGACATCGCCGAGCTTTCACTCGAACGGAGCAAGACTCTGGTAACTGCGCAGGTGAAATCCGCTTATTATAAACTTCTCTTGAGTCAGGAAACTGTGAGAAGTCTCCAAGAGCAGGTGAAACTCTTCAAGGACTTGCAGGAACTTCTCACATCGCGATACCAGGCTGGGCAGGCAAACTATCTCGATGTTGTACGGGCGAAAGTGGAGATCGCAAGGCTCAACAACGATCTTGCCGAGGCATTGCGAGAACACAGACTTCGCAAGAGTCAGCTCAATGTCATCATTGGAAGAAACGCAGATCAACCCTTCGAGGCTGATGATACTCTTTCCTCTGTCCCCTTGTCATTGGATCGGGAGACGGTTGTGGGACAACTCTTGGCGAAAAGTGCTACGCTCAAGATTGCCCGGCGTTCCGTCGTCCGCCAGCAGGGCGCTTTTTCTCTGGCAAAGACCAGCTATCTCCCCGATTTTTCTGTGGGCCTCTTTCATCAACGCAGGGCCGAGGAGCCACCGTTCGATGCGAATCGGTTTTCAGGAACCACAACGAACGCGCTGGGCATTCAACTTGGTGTCTCTGTTCCACTGTGGTTCTGGCAGGAACCAAAAGGTCAGGTGCAGGAAGCTGCTGCGTTGATTGACATCGCATCGGTCAACCATGCATCCACCGAACGGCGCGTCAGGGCCAATGTGTTGAGTGCGTTCGATCTCGTGAAGGTCGTGGAAACACAGCTCACGGTCTTTGATGAAACACTCTTGATAGACTCTCAAGATATCCTTTCAACAGCTATCGCTCAGTACCAAAATAATCAGATTGATATTCTGAATCTGTTCGATGTGTACCGCACCTACCGAGCCACAAGGATTGAATATCTTCGGGCTTTGCACAACTACGCTGTAGCCTCCGCCGAATTAGAAGCGGCGGGCGAGCTTCCTAATGACAACGGCTTTTCAATTGGAGATCAACAATGAATCGTTCACTTTGCACCCTACTTGTTGTACTCGTCGCTTTTCATTTCTCTGGCTGCACCAGGCAGCAGGGGGAATCGGATCAGTCCCACGCTGAACACAAAGACGACGGCGCTTCGTCAACAATCGTTCATCTTGACAGACACAAGGTGTACCACGCGGGCATCAACGTCGAGCCGGTAGAGAGTAAGTCTATCGCCGTTCCGCTTGTGCTTCCCGGCAAAGTCAGCTTCGACGAACGCCGCCTTGCCCAGATTACCGCCCGTGTGAGCGGGAGGATCGAGAATGTAAAAACCTTCACGAACGAACGGGTTGCTGAAAATGATATCGTTCTCGAACTGTTCAGTCAGGAGTACCTTACGATGCAAAACGAATTCCTCCAGGCGGCCACTCGCTGGAGACGGTCTATTGAGGCACTCGGAGACGACAAGGCGATGGCAAAGGCAATCTATGAATCGGCAAAGCGAAAGCTGATCGTCATCGGATTAAACGAGCAGGAGGTGGCAGAGTTAGAAAGCACGGGCACTCCGCAAACGCATTTTCACGTCCGCGCACCCTTCGCCGGAACCATCATCGAAAGCAATGTACGACAGGGAGCGTTTATCCAACCGGGCGCCGAAATGTTTGAGCTTGCCGATCTCGGCATGCTCTGGGTTCTGGCAGATCTTTACGAGAAGGACCTGCCGCATGTTCGTGTCGGGATGAAAGCCCAAATCGAAGTCGCTGCCTATCCCGATTCCTTTCCCGGTACAGTCTCGACGATCTACGGCGTCCTTGACGAGAGAACGAGAACCGTGAAAGCACGGGTCGAGGTGCGTAATAGAAATGGCAAACTTAAACCGGAAATGTTCTGTACGGTGAAAGTCCAGACTCAGTTTGGCAAGGAGACGATCAAGATACCGGCAAGCGCACTTCTCGGAGAGACGGAGCGTCACTTCGTGTTTGTGGCCATCAACGATACGACATTTGAGAAGCGGGACATTCGCACGGGCGTCGAGACCCGGGCGTTTGCCGAGGTGCTCGATGGCTTGCTCCTTGGTGAGAAACTGGTAGTGAAAGGTGGTTTTTTCCTGAAGTCTGAGCTTGCCAAAGAAACTTTCGGCGAAGAACACTAAGCAAAGGGAGATGCTGCAATGATTAATCGACTTATTGAATTTGCCCTCAACCAGCGACTCCTCATCACCGCTATGACGATCCTCATCGGGGCCATCGGCATTTACTCACTCAACAACATCCCCATTGACGCCTTCCCGGATGTCACCAACATTCAAGTCCAGGTGCTTGCTGAGGCGCCCGGTTTCTCTCCCGTCGAGGTCGAAAAACTCGTAACCTTCCCCATCGAAGTGGCTATGAACGGCCTCCCGAGACTCACAGAAGTGCGGTCGATCTCCAAGTATGGACTTGCGGTTGTGACGGTCGTGTTTGAAGATGAGGTTGATATTTATTTTGCACGACAGCTTGTGTTGGAGCGACTGCAAAAAGCCAAGGAGGCTCTCCCACCTTCGGTTCCTGATCCTGAAATGGGGCCCATCGCTTCCGGGATGGGAGAAATCTTCCAGTACTTCCTTGAGAGCGACAGCCTGGATATTATGGGGCTTCGATCTATTCAAGACTGGATTATTAAGCCACAGTTGAGAACCGTTCCGGGCGTGACCGAGGTGAACAGTTTCGGCGGATTGGTCAAGCAGTACCACATCATTGTTGATCCGGCAAAACTGTTGAGTTACAACATTACTCTCGATGAAGTGTTTGAGGCCGTGGAGAAAAACAATTCTGTTGTCGGCGGGAACTACATTGAGCATGCGTCTGAACAATACATTATCCGGGGAATTGGGCTTGCGAACACGGAACTCGACTTCGAGAACATCATCCTAAAGAATGAACACGGCACGCCCATTTACGTAAAGAATGTTGCACGGGTTACCATAGGACCAGAAATCCGGCAGGGCGCTGTCGTTATGCAAGGCCGTGGCGAAGTCAGCGCCGCCATCGTAATGATGTTGAGAGGGGAAAATAGTCAAAAGGTCATTCAGCGTGTCAAAGACAAAGTTGAGGAAATCAACAAGACACTGCCGCAGCACGTCAAGATTCATCCGTATTACGATCAAACTGACCTTGTACAGAAGACCATCACCACAGTGAGAACAAATCTCATCGAGGGTGGGCTCCTCGTGATTGCCATCCTCCTTCTGTTCCTTGGAGATATTCGAGCAGCCGTCGTTGTCGCCTCGACAATCCCTCTTTCAATGCTCTTTGCCTTCATCGGAATGGAATGGCTCGGCTTGACGGCAAACCTTATGAGCCTTGGCGCAATAGATTTCGGAATGATCGTTGACGGCTCGGTTGTGATGGTAGAAAACTTCGCTCGCAGGCTTACCCACAAGGATCCCAAGACAAGCAAGATTCAGCTTATTGCCGATGCAGCAAAGGAGGTTGGACGTCCAATACTCTTCGGCATTCTCATCATCATTGCTGTGTACATCCCGATCATGACGCTGGAGGGGATTGAGGGAAAAATGTTCAAGCCGATGGCGTTGACAGTGGGATTCGCGCTGCTCGGTTCGTTGTTGTTCACGCTAACGTTCATTCCAGTGGTCAGCAGCCTGATCTTGCGAGAAAGAGCAACGCACAAGGAACCCTGGTTGATCCACAGAATTCGTCTATTGTATACCCCGCTGCTTGAGAGAGCCTTGAAGCGCAAAGCCGTCACAATCGGCATTGCCCTTGCAGTTCTCATTGGGTCATTCTCGCTGGTTCCGTTTCTCGGTTCTGAGTTTATCCCCGAGCTCGACGAAGGCTCGATTCTCATTCAACCGATTCGTATGCCCAGTATTTCCTTGACGGAATCGGTCGAGATGGAAAAGAAAATCCAGCAAATTATTATGCAGTTTCCAGAGGTGGAATTTGTGGTGGGGCGTCTCGGCCGTCCGGAAATTGCCACCGACCCGATGGGAGTGAACCTCAGTGACATTTATGTGACCCTCAAGCCAAAGTCGGAATGGAAAACCGCACGTACGAAGGAGGAATTGGTCGAAAAGATGGTGGCGGAGTTGCAGCACATCCCCGGTATTATCTATAACATTACGCAACCGATTGCCATGCGAGTTGATGAACTCGTGTCCGGTGTGAAATCCGACGTTGCTATCAAGTTGTTCGGCGATGATCTGAGAGTGTTAAAAGAGAAAGCCGAACGCATAGCCGAAATCGTCCGAACCATACCGGGCGCAACCGACGTCACGACCGAACAGATTGCCGGGCAGACATATCTGAACATTTACATTGAGCGAGGAGCCATCGCACGCTATGGTTTGAATGTTGCTGATGTTCAGCGGGTAATTGAAATTGCAATTGGTGGAAAAGTTGCAACAGAAGTGATTGAGGGTCAGGCTCGGTACGGCGTTCTTGTCCGCTATCCCGAGAATGTTCGTGGTGACATCCAGGGTATCGAGAACACGCTGGTAAGTCTTCCGAATGGCGGAACCATTCCTCTTAGTCAAGTCGCCCGGATTGCCGCAGAAGAAGGTCCGGTTCAAGTCAGCAGAGAGTACGGCCAACGCAGAATTGTCGTCGAGTGCAATGTCCGGGGCACGGACATCGGAACATTTGTTGCTGAGGCAAGGAGGAAGATCGACGCGTCGTTGACCTTGCCAGCCGGCTACTACATCACATGGGGCGGGCAATTTGAACATCAGGAAAGCGCAACCCAGCGTCTGATGGTCGTGGTTCCACTCTCCATTTTCATCATTTTCGTATTACTCTTCACAACGTTTGGGAACCTCCGTCATTCACTTCTCATTCTCCTGAACCTCCCCTTCGCATTGTGTGGTGGGGTACTTGCGCTTCTCGTGCGAGATCTTCCCTTGAGCGTCTCTGCGTCGATCGGATTTATTGCTCTTTTCGGTGTTGCGGTGCTGAATGGCATAGTGATGATCTCGTACATCAATCAGCTGTTGAAGGAAGGGCACGATTTGGTGCTTGCCATTGTGAAGGGAGCATCCGACCGACTTCGTCCGGTGCTAATGACTGCGCTCGTTGCAAGCTTCGGCTTCATACCGATGGCATTGTCGCAAGGAACCGGCGCCGAAGTCCAGCGACCGCTTGCAACCGTCGTCATTGGAGGTTTGATAACTTCAACGCTATTGACTATGTTTGTGTTACCTGTGCTCTACAATTTGATCGAGTCAAGGCAGAGAATCGATGAGGCACCTGAGTTTTTGCCATGACCTTGATACTTCACCTGGCAGCGAGTACATTCTCAGTGTCCCCGGCTATGGTTTTGCGGTGACACACACCTTTTATGCTTACATGTGGTTGTGCGGTGCGGCCCGATCGGTATTGAGCTATGTTTCCATAAGAGATATAAACGCATATTATATGCATCTATCCCCCGGCCAAACGCAACAAAGGTGCCTGACTGCGGTAGGCAGGCGTGGCCACTAAACGTTAGGCGAAAAAAACCACTAAGGATGCTTATGTTCGCTACTCGAATTTATCTGTCCTCGTTATTCATCTTACTCGGATGCCAATTCATGCCGGCGCAGGTCCTTCGTGTCGACCTTCCACGCCTTGGGTCCATTGATGACGAGGGACTCCATGTGTCGGTGTCCACTCCCAAGCCAACAATGCCACTCGTGCTACCAAATATCGACACAGTTGGGGCTCGTTTCTATAGTTTGTTCTATACCCGTATCTCGGACGGTGACCTCCTTGTTTACTTTATGACGATCCCCACGAGGGCTGGGCAACACATCTTCATAGACACCAATCTCAACAATGATTTAAGAGACGACGGACTTCCGCACTTGTTTCCTGACTCATCGAACAGTTTCATATTCCAGGTCGCTTCACCTCGCGATCCCAACGCACTTACGCGTTTCCTCCTCCAGCGCCGACCAGACTTGCCAGAATCAAGTCTTGTTCACTTTCTGGATGTGAATGGCAACCTCCAGCCAAGGCAAGCACGATTCTGGGCTGCCGCAGCGTCTGCATCCTCATTCACTGGCGCACGAGGTACATTCTTTTTCGACAGCAGACTTAGTCTCAAGCGAGGTTCAACTCAGATCGGTTCACAGAAACAGGAGATTGGTCTATTTGATTACAACAATGATGGATTCTTCAATGGCAAGGATGACGTACTGTTGGTAGATTTCCCGCACCCCGGTAAATTGGAATACTTTGCTTGTTCAATTGCCTTCGATGATGTATTTGCATTTGACACTCTTCGCTTGACAGTTTCCAATGCAGATCCTTACGGAAGGTGGGTTGAGCTAGCCATCACCAGTAAACCAGTCAGTGTTTTCAAGCCCACTAAGGCTGAGAACCTTGCACGCGATGGATTTACGACCACTGCTATAGATGAAGCTCTTTGGGCTCTCCAAGTAAATTCAATTGAAGGTGATACGATTGCACTTTCTCACTTTCGTGGGCGATTTCTACTCCTCAACTTTTGGGGTGAATGGTGCAAACCTTGTCTCGATGAGATCCCTGTTCTGGTAAAAGCAAGTGC
>DASWHW010000149.1:0-10740 GCA_036397975.1 Bacteroidota bacterium | reverse complement strand
TCTTGTACCCTTGATGCAAATTGTCGCAATCGTCTTGCTGCCGGTTATTCTTCAACAGGGCATGTATCGATTTAATGGTATCCTGGAGTTGATAGCATACTGTGGCATCATTGTATTTTTCGCGGTGTCGTTTTTTAGTATCTTGCTTGATCGGTCGCTCGATCATCTCAAGTATGTTCCTTTGTATGGATGGCTCATAATTCCATTCTCCTATTTTTACAACGTGGTTTTGACATATTCCCTTTACAAGGAATTCAAACGTGCCACGGAGAAGTGGCACAAGATTGAACGTCGGAACTTGCATCGGGTCGTTCTTGGAAGAAACAGGTTCGGCCGATACGCGGCCTGGGTCGGAGCAGGGCTGGGTGGATTTGTGTACGCCTTGATTACGTCGGTCACAGGATCGAAGGAGGGCGGGTATGCCTTGCCGATATCGGATCGCTTGTCGCCTCCGACAATCGCCGTGGCCACGCACTTCGATGCCTACTCCAATCCGGAGGATGCCGTGACCTCAGTCCTCAACAGGAACGAGTCGCAGTCCGTGAACACCGTTGGGCTTGAAGCGGGGAGGGTGGAATGGAATTTTTTCAAATGGAAAGGACATGAATCGACGTGGAGCAATGACCAGAAGTCATCACGGTCGGACATTCTTTTTGATGCAGTTGAAGATCTGCACGTAAAAGGAAAAAGAGCGGTTGCCATTCTCGATTTCTACGCCCCCTTGTATTTGCACGATCATCCCACCGTGGCAGCGCTGGATGTTGAGGGAAATCCAAGTACGGAACAAGTGTGTTTCATTGAACTCACTGAAGGCGAATATGGTAAAGAAATTATCGCAATGGCAACCTATCTTGCCCGGGAGTATGAGCTTCATGGCATCAGTCTGACTGAGTTGGAGTATAACAGGTACTGCTATGATGATCGATGTTTCAGTTCGTTTGCCGCCTCAAAGCGGGCGAAGAATTGGCCGCATGAATTTCTTTCTTCATCCATCGATAAAGATAGTCATGACCTCGGTGAATGGCGTTCACAACGCATGGCTGGGTTTCTCAAGGTGATTGCAGACTCCGTTCACCGATATGGAAAGCAATTGTATGTTGACGTCCCAGTCCATGAAACCACTCTTGAATCGCAGGGAGTGCACTCCGGTCTTTACTATCCCTATCTTCTGAACTTCACCGATGCGCTTATTGTGTGGGACTATTTCTATCTTGATGGCCGAGACCCGTCGAGCTCGATAGATGTTGCAAGGTTTTTCACCAAAAGCTACGATCCGGAGAAAGTAATCATCTCGATAGGGCTGTGGGGAGTACAACATCCCGTGAGTCCCAGAGAATTATCAGAGGCCGTACAATACTCGATCATGGGCGGAGCGACACAACTCTGGATAACGCCGAACCACTTGATGACGGACGCGCATTGGAAGGGGCTTAAGGAGGTGTTAACCGACCTCCAACAAAGTTCTGCGCATGCATCGTCGCCGAATGCATTGCAATAATCTATTCGCCGGAGGGCACACCGATTGGGCATTGTGAAAGACTGTCGACTTGGTCTTTTTGAGCTAATGTCGTCAATTCCAGCCTGATCGCACCAGAATTTACTAAAGGACGAAAACACCCATTTGTTGTTCATCACTACCAGCAAAACAAAGGAGCTAATGCTCTTGACGTTGGTGAATCCATCGTTCCCAAATCCCGTCTTGACGAAATTTAAGACGGGACTTTTGTTTTACCTCTTGTGCTCGGCAGGCCTTCCCACACATTTGATTCTCGCCCGACATTCATGTTAATTGGATGAACGATTCTCTTCCATCTCGATGCTCTCTCCCGGAGTCCTCTCTCATGTTAAAGCAATCCTTGTTGTTTTTCATATATGTTGTAAATGCTTCGATCGTGAGCGCCCAGCCATGGCTTAAAGTCGATTCACTGTTCAATCCATCAGGAGTGAGCGTTCAGAATTTCTCGTCCCCTTTCTTTGGAGACCTCGATGCTGATGGCGAATGGGACTTGCTCCTCGGGAACGGATCGTCAACTCGGGTTGATTACTTCAGGAATCTTGGCGATGGTGTACCGCCACACTTCCAAAGAGACACCTCAATTCTCGCTTCAATCTATGCGGGAGGAACAGCAGGAACAAACTCTGACTACCCGGTCATGGTCGATATGGACGGCGATGGGGATCTGGATTTGGTGATTGGAGGGTTCAATGGTCTGCTCTATTACAACAATGTTGGAGATACGCTCGCCCCGCAATGGCAGCGTATCGATACTTTGTTTGCTGCGATCAATACTGAAATAGGAACCGATGCAAAAGCAGCATTTGCCGATCTCGATGGAGATAATGATCACGACCTGCTTGTTGGAATTGGCGAGTCGCTGTTCGGCGGTCCTCCAGCAGGTGTCGCGTTCGGATATCGAAATATCGGTTCTCCTTCGACACCCAGCTTCATTCGCGATAGCACTCTTGTCTTGGGCATTCCCGATATCGGCTTGAATTCCTATCCGGCCCTTGCGGACATCGATGGTGATGGCGATTTCGATCTCCTTCTCGGCCGTGACCTGCAAACGCTTGTCTACTTCAGAAATACAGGAAGCACGGCTACGCCCATCTGGACGAGCAACGCAACCACTTTTAACGTCGTCGAAGCAACAACGTATTGGAAGCAACCAACATTATGCGACCTCGATCATGACGGTGATCTAGATTTGACATACGGGACTTCCGATGGTACGCTGTTCCACTACGAAAATCTTGGCTCTTCAACCACACCATCGTTCCAGTTTCAGTCGTCGTACTTCGAGATTCTTCGTATTAGCGGCAACGGTGCGCGAGCCTCGCTCGCGGACTTCGATAACGATGGCGACTTCGACATGATGAGCGGGGATTGGCTTGGGCGAATTCAGTACTTTCGAAATGATGGCACACAGTTCAGTCCGCGATTTACAAAAGCAACTTCGACGTTTACATCGATTGATGTCGGATCGTACAGCACGCCGGTGTTTGTGGATATCGACGGAGATAACGACCAGGACATAGTCTCAGGCGCACTTGACGGGATGGTGTACTGCTTCATTAATAACGGATCGGGATTTACTCAAAACACAATAATCTTTGCCGGTATCGATGTAGGTTTCTTGAGTGCGCCAGGTCTTGCCGATCTCGATGGAGACGGCGATCTGGATTTGCTCGTCGGAGCTGAAGAAGCACCTGCGATGGTTGCCTACAGAAACCAGGGCGCAAATGTGTTTGCGCTTGATCCATCGTTAATGACGGGAATCTCATCGGTGCGGAATGCCTCGCCGGCATTCTTCGACCTCGAACAAGACGGGGACAACGATTTGGTGTTGGGAGGTTCGTTTGGACAGATGTTGTTCTATGAAAACACAGGCAGCACTTCGTCTCCTGTCTGGACAAGAAATGACCCCATGCTTACAGGCGTTGGTGCCAGGCAGAATGCCGGCCCAGCGTTTGCGGACATGGATGGCGATGGGTTGAGCGATGTTATTGTTGGCGAATATAATGGCAACTTCAGTTACTACGTCAATCAGCGACCAACGAGCGTTCATGAAAGAGATCAACTCCCGTTAACTTTTGAGTTGATGCAAAACTACCCGAACCCGTTCAACCCGAGCACAAAGATCAGATGGCAGATTGCAGATGCCAGATTCGTGTCGCTGAGAATATTCGACGTGCTCGGTCGAGAAGTGGCGACGCTGGTGAATGAGAATCTGCAAGCAGGGAGTTTTGAGGTTACGTTTGATGCGAGCGGGCTGGCGAGCGGAGTGTATCTGTATCGGCTACAGGCGGGAAATTTCACGCAGACGAGAAGGCTTCTTCTCTTGAGGTGAGTTAAACCAACCTGAGGCGACCGTGAAGTAGGCTATTCGCTATTTGAACTCTACCCTGCTGGGCTACACTCTCAGGCCCAAGGGAAAGAATGTGCTCTTCTTTGGGTATTTCCCGAACGACAACACGAGGAATTTGAGAGCGAGTTGAGTTTCGCTCTATCGCCTTCTTCGTCCTGATCCACCGAAAATAGATCCGAGAATCCCCCTGGTAAACTCTCGCGTGATCTGACGCCCCATTTTGGTCCCAACAGCCCGCATAGTACTCTTTGCGACCGATGCAATGAAGATCGACAAATAGATGCAGGAAGGTGAGTCGCTTTGGTCCATCTATCCATCGTCGGCGATGGAATATGATGCAGTAACGCTTGAGGAGACGGATAGACAGATTTTGGCTCTTGCACCAATGTTTGGTCGACTCGAGACTCGGTCTCTTGCGTTTTATTTACAATCCACAGCACGTGGAGTTTCCCTGCATTCACAAGCATCGCCCACAGAATAGGTGTTCTATTTCCGAGGCGGGGGGTTTTGTGAAGATGAAGAAATTTCTTACCATGAGCCTGTTTAATGTCGGCACTATTATCCGGCATCCTTGTTCTCACGATAGTTCGAAATGCCCGTCTCAGAAGAGTTATTCCGATCTGCTTTAAGTCGCTTTGCATCCGGTGTCACGGTCGTGACGACAATGGATGCAAGCAACAACCCAGTGGGTCTCACCGTCAGTTCTTTTTGTTCACTTTCGCTTTCACCTCCCCTTGTCCTCATCTGCATCGATAAGGAAACGGACAGTCATCCGTGGTTCTCGCACACCGGTTCCTTTGTCGTCAACATCCTTGCAGAGGATCAAGAGGAGCTGTCGCGCATGTTTGCGGCTCCAGCGAAGGACGGGAGAACATTTGCACGCATTGCTCATTCGAAAGCCGGCAAAGGAATCCCTGCTCTAACAGGTGCATTGGCAATATTGGAGTGCAAACTATGGCAGGAGTTCGATGGGGGGGACCATACGATTTATGTTGGTCAGGTTGAGAAGGCGGATGTGGGTGAGGGGAGACCCCTGCTTTACTACCGAAATGGATATTCCCGCTTTTAGTATGTGAAGGTTATCGATGTAAAACAAAAACGGCGTGTTTCCACGCCGTTCTTGTTTTGAATTGTTGATACCTTAAGAGACGTCGGCAGATTTCTCTTGCTCTTCCTGTGTACCGTCATCTTTTGCAGCCTTTTCAGGTGAAAACTCAAGTTCGTTAGTCTTCTTGTTCACCTTGACTTTGATAACAGTTCCCTCAGGGAATTTTCCTTTTAAGAGTTCTTCTGCAACCGGGTCCTCGAGATGTTTTTGAAGAGCACGCCGCAATGGCCGGGCGCCGAACTGCGGATCGTATCCCATCTCCGCAAGGAATTCCTTCGCACCCTTTGATAACTCGATTGATATGCCCATGTGCTCCATCCGCTTTGCAAGAGCGCGCATCTGGATGGAAACAATTTCTATGATATGTTCTTTTTCGAGCGAGTGGAAAATGATAGCCTCGTCGATTCTGTTCAGGAACTCAGGATTGAAGACTCGCTTGAGAGCATCTTCCACAGTCGACTTCATGTCGCTATAGATATCCTTCGCCGTTCCCTCCCCGAAGCCAAACCCACCACGTTTAAGATCCCTAGTCCCGATGTTGGACGTCATAATCAGGATCGTGTTTTTGAAATCCACTCGTCTGCCTAGACTGTCAGTGAGAATACCATCGTCAAGAACCTGGAGAAGAATGTTGAAGACATCTGGGTGCGCCTTCTCGATTTCGTCGAGAAGCACAACTGAATATGGTTTGCGTCGAACTTTCTCCGTGAGCTGTCCACCCTCCTCGTATCCAACATATCCGGGAGGCGCACCAACGAGCCTGGAAACCGCGAATTTTTCCATGTACTCGCTCATGTCAATCCTGATCAAAGACTCTTCGGAGTCAAAGAGATACCGAGCGAGGGCTTTCGCAAGCTCAGTTTTTCCAACGCCGGTGGGACCTAAGAATATGAATGAACCGATAGGCCGCGAAGGATCTTTCAGCCCTGCCCGCGTTCGGCGGATTGCCTTGGTGAGTTTCTGCAGCGCTTCCTCCTGTCCCACCACCTGGTCCTTCAGCATCACATCCATCTTCAGCAGCTTCTGCGATTCTGATTCCGCAATCTTGTTCATGGGAATACCGGTCATCATCGAAACCACATCGGCGATTTGATCTTCCGTTACGTCATGAATGGTGTCCTGCGATTTCAATTCCCATTCACGTTTTGCAATCTCCAGATCGCTCAGAAACTTCTTCTCAAGGTCACGAAGGCGCGCAGCCTCTTCGAAATTCTGGTTCTTCACCACCTGATTTTTTGACTGCTTGATCTTCTCGACTTCGCCTTCAAGCTCGAGGATTTCCTTCGGGACGTGAATGTTGGCAAGGTGAACGCGAGAGCCAGCCTCATCCAACACGTCAATGGCCTTGTCCGGTAGATACCGATCTGTGATATAGCGGTCGCTCAAACGGACTGCACCGTCGATCGCCTTGTCGCTGTAGCGAACGCCATGGTGCTCTTCGTATTTGTGCTTTATGTTCGTGAGAATTTGAATCGTTTCATCGATGGTTGTGGCATCGACCATGATTTTCTGAAATCTTCTGTCCAGTGCGCCGTCTTTCTCTATGAACTGTCGGTACTCATCGAGAGTCGTGGCGCCGATGCACTGTAATTCGCCCCGTGCGAGAGCTGGCTTGAACATGTTGGAAGCGTCGAGCGAACCCGAAGCGCCGCCCGCACCGACAATCGTATGTAACTCATCGATGAAGAGGATAACATCCTTTGCCTTTTCCAACTCATTCATTACGGCCTTCATGCGCTCTTCAAACTGGCCACGGTATTTCGTGCCTGCAACCAGCGCTGCGAGATCAAGAGTGACGACCCGTTTGCCGTGCAGCACTCGAGACACCTTCTTTTCCACGATCCGCATTGCGAGACCTTCAGCAATCGCAGTTTTGCCCACGCCGGGTTCCCCGATGAGGACCGGATTATTCTTTTTGCGACGGCTGAGGACCTGCGCTACTCGTTCGATTTCCTTCGCCCGACCAACGATCGGGTCGAGCTTATCCTCGATTGCCATCTTGGTGAGATCGTGTCCGAAATTATCGAGGACAGGCGTTTTTGATTTCTCGGGCTTCTTCTCCGGGTTAGCGGAAGCCGCAGAGGTGGGGGCAGAGGGTTTTCCGCTGATGATGTTATCGAGTTCACTTCGCACAACATCATAATGAATATTAAACTGATGGAGGATTTGGGCGGCGATATTGTCATCGTCGCGAAGGAGAGAGAGGAGAAGATGCTCCGTTCCGATGACGTCGGACTTGTACAGTTTGGCCTCGAGGTAGGTGATCTTGAGAACCTTCTCGGCTTGTTTCGTTAAGGGAATGTTGCCGATCGTCAGTGTCCCGCCGGATGTCCGGACAGTATCTTCAATCGCTTTCTTCAGCTTATAGAGATCAACGCCAAGGTTTCGCAAAATCTTTACCGCGATTCCTTCTCCCTCACGGATCACACCGAGAAGGAGATGCTCCGTTCCGATGTAGTCGTGACCAAGTCTTAACGCCTCTTCTCGACTAAGTCGAATGACATCCTGCACACGGTTTGAGAAATTTCCTTCCATGCCCAGCCCCTATGTTATTTGGCAACTGTCTTTGAGGACTTATCAACCTCAACGAATCCGGATCGTGTCCGGTTCCTCAGCGCTCGAGAATCATAATTCTAATTATGAGAAATATAGAGAAAACCACCGGGGAAGTCAAACAGATGATTATGTGCAAGTGTGACGTACAATGTTGAAATAAGTTCACAACTTCGGTAGTTTTGTTGTCAAATAAAGGATTCGACGATAACGCAAGTCTTCGATCTGGATCCCTTCGGTCTCCAGAGATTGCGAGTTCTAGAAACGATAGGTGGGAACTGAGCTCCTCGAAACTTTTTCAAAGGTGATTCTTGACAGACGTCCCGGGCACCACACAGTTGTTTCCGAATTCAATGCGCTCTCGAATCCTACTTGCAATCCTCTCCGGTATCATCATTGGTTTTTCCGCTCCGCCTTTTGATGCTGGCTGGCTCATACTCGTTGGAATGTTTCCGCTCCTCATCGCCTTGCGAGGTGCGACGAGCACGAAGCAATCGATGGTCCTTACCTACATTGCATTCTTTGTTTTACATATTATAGTCACTTACTGGACAATAATCAGTCGGGATTTGTATCTGCGCATTGCAGGAAGCTTTTTTCTTCTTCTCGACCCAATTGTTTTTCTTGCTCCAGTGTATTTTTTCCAAAAAGCACAGCGTGCCTTTGGAGAAAACACCGGATTAATTGCGCTCCCCTTTATTTGGATTTTCTTTGAATACCTACGCACATTTGGCGACCTGGCAAATCCGATATTTACGTTCGGGAATAGTCAGACCTACAGTCAGGCCATTTTGCAGATGGCCCATTTTGGCGGTGTGCTGGGAATTTCTTTTTGGATAGTCACCGTTAATGTCCTTCTCTTTAGACTCTACACGCTTCTCAGTGAAAATATTCGGCTGCTGGTGCGGTCTCGAAAAGTTGTCGCGCTGACGTTGAGCTGTGTCGCAATTGTGGCTATTCCATACGTGTACGGATATCGGGTCATAGCTCAAAGCGACTTGGATGAAGCGGAGCGGCGATCCGTTGTGGTCGGCGTTATTCAGCCGAATATTGACCCTTATGAGAAATGGACAACGCATGCAGGCACGCAGATTCAGACCCTTCTTTCTCTTACGAGGGAAATCACCCCGCGAAAACCGGATCTGATAATATGGCCTGAGACGGCGATTCCGCTGTATATCCTGGATAAGGAAAATGACTCACTTTATTCTGAGATAAGGGGTCTTATCGATTCGATAAAAATTCCATTGTTGACTGGCTTTACAGACCTAAAATACTATGAGCCCAATGATATAGTTCCGCCCAGCAGAAAAAATACTCCAGACGGTCGGCTGTACGATATTTTTAACGCCGCACTGGTTCTGCAACCCGGTAATTCCACCGTGCAGAAGTATTACAAGATCCTTGTACTCCCTTTCTTTGAACGGGTTCCGTTTGCGGACTTACTCAGTTTCACAAACCTAAAACGCATACGGTGGAATTTTGGGAAGGGTGGATATGGTGTCGGTAAGGAAGCGACAGTGTTTACTGCACAAACCCCACGTGGGGACAGCATCCGTTGGTCGACGATTATCTGTTTTGAATCTTTCTTCGGTGGATTAGTGAGAAAGTTCGTGGACAGGGGAGCGGAGTTCATGGTTGTCATTACCAATGATAGCTGGTGGGGCGATCTCGGGGAACCCTACCAGCATGCTCAACTGGCTGCGATGCGCGCGGCGGAAACGCGACGATGGGTTATACGTTGTGCAAATGGTGGGATTTCCTGTTTCGTGGATCCGTATGGGCGTATCCACAAGAAAACTCAGTTGTTCACCCGAGCCTCAACTTCTCGACGGATTACACTAGACCGTCAACTCACTCCGTACGTCCGGTATGGGGACTGGCCAGCATACATCTCAGGCATGGTAACTATGATGTTGATCGCAACCATCGTCATTCGCATCCGACGGGCTAAGTCCATCATGACCGCAAACGAAGCCAAAGGCTCATTCTCTTAATGCCGGGCTTAAGGTATTCATCCAGCGCTACGGTAATAATATTGTTGCGAACATATTGAAGCGCTAAGAAAATAAACACTTTGAAACGCGACATGTCTTTCCGCCACATCAAGGCCTTTGGGAACCATGAGAGTTGTCCTCCAAAACGAAACTTATAGTCCTCATCGCCTCCCTGGAAGTCAAAAGTAGCACATCCCTCTTCGATCGCGTCGCGAATCACTCGCGCAAGAAGAACTTTACCGGGACTGTAGCGGATGAACTCGGAACCGCGATCGAGGCCGCTTAGGTAGAAACAGCAATGATCATGGACAAAGAAGGCTTGAACCGAGGCTATTCTTTTTCCCTTCGCACGGAGAAAATAGAATCTCGCGTACCCCTGTTCCATGAGGTCTACTGACGTTACTCGGTGGAAATCCTCAAATCCATCAAGGCTCCCAAAATAGCCCTCCCGACCGCGTGGATGCCATGTGGCCGCGTGCAAGGAAACAAAGTCGCTGAATGCGGAATCAAAATGTTTTGGATCTGTGACTTTCTCGATCGCAACTCCGGCTTTGAGCAGGGACTTCTGTCGTCGACGGAGCATCGTTCGTTCGACACCGGAGAGCGATTCTTCGTATCTCTCCCAGTTCGATGGTAACTTCATCACAACGTGAGGAATACATTTTGGGTCGTACCGGAATCCAATGGCCGCCGATCTGAGCGTGTTGAGAAATTTTGCAACACTAACTGAGGTAGGAGAGAAGCGAAACAACTCAACAATGTCACACCGTCCTTCAGTAAGTTCACGTTCCAACCAGCCACTGAGTTCCTTATTTATCTCGTTCTGATGAGGTCCGGAGAGAAGAGGGGTATATTCTCCGTAAATGTGCCGCGTGCCGAGCAATCGCAATCTCTGAAGATGGAGTATCCCAAGGCGGATCTTC
The DNA here is from genome assembly GCA_036397975.1 of Bacteroidota bacterium. Taxonomy (GTDB): domain Bacteria; phylum Bacteroidota; class Ignavibacteria; order UBA10030; family UBA6906; genus SZUA-287. The sequence goes on along the minus strand of DASWHW010000149.1, from coordinate 293 downwards.
TCCAGGAAAAGGGGTAGAACCGCGAGTAACTCATTCCCCTGCCAAACGGTGACGACGCGGAGCGTGTATCCGTTTCCGTAGACATTCCACCAGTGCCGGTTCCAGGAGAAAGTCTGAAATACTGTTCCCCGAATTCGGGCATGAAGTTGATCCCAATGATTGCGGATTGCGTCTAATCCTTCGAGAGAATCAATAATCTCAATGGACATTCGTAACAGAGTTACTTCGATTGGATTTTTGCGTTGGGGTTTGGTGCCGTGGATTTCGATCGAAAGTGGTGCCTGCCCAGGTAA